>JBEQAI010000292.1:0-4911 GCA_041640415.1 Ammoniphilus sp.
ATCGAGTTATGCGTAACTAGAAAGTCCCCAATCTCCGATCCCTTTCCTGTCACCACATTCAATACTCCTTCTGGAAGACCCGCTTGTTGTAAAGCTTCAACCATCATCAATGCACTAATCGCGCCTTGCGTAGCTGGCTTCAGCACGACAGCGTTCCCGCAAATGAGGGCAGGGGCAATTTTTGCTGCTGAAAGATTAACCGGATAGTTAAACGGAGAAATCGCCAACACAACACCGAGGGGCTCCTTTTCAATCACCGCCATTTTCTTGGCATTGCCCCCGTAGAACGAGTCACCTTTCATCATTTCCCCGTGGAGTCTTTTCCCTTCTTCCACATTGTATCGGATAAGGTCTGCTGTACGAATCACCTCGTCACGAGCGGCCGACTTCTTCTTCCCGACTTCCTTCATAATCATCTCTGCAATGGGCTCTACATTTTCAACTAAACGATCGGCCCATGCTAGAAGAATTCTTCCACGTTCATGAACAGGGAAATCGGCCCATTTCTTCTGTCCCTTCACAGCCCCCTGAATCGCTGCGTCTGCTTCTTCTGCTGTCATAGCAGGAATCTCTCCCACCGTTTGTTGAGTAGATGGAGACACGATGCTAATCCATCGACCGGTACTACTGTCTTTCCATTCCCCATTCACCAACGTCTGGTATTGTACCTGCTTCTCAAACGACTGAATTCCCATTTCTCTCGTTCTCTCCTCTGCTATGTGCTTGGAATTGAAGGTATTTTGCGTAAATTCATTATATTACATCGGGACTATATTTGTAAATTATGGACATTATTTGTCCCGATTGAGATTCGCGTTCGCTCCAACGAGGTGCCGAAAAACCGTGGTTCGTGTCCAGAACCTGGCTTAAGAGCTTGCCTGACCCAATTGGGAAAGAAAAAAAGCCAAGAACATATCTTGGCCTACAACTATCACCAGTAATCACTTTACTACCTCTCGAGCACGCAGCTACAACACCCTCACTTCATCCACCACATTTCCCTCCGAATCCCACTTGATTGCCCGGCACAGGTTATCGTGATAGAAGATAAACCAAGCCTTTTCCTCAATCGCTTGATGGATCCACTTCTCCTTTGCAAAAATGGAATCCATTGGATAATCATCGAAAGCTAAGACCCACAGCGGGTTTTTGTGCGCGTGTGTCGGCATGATATCTCCTAGGTGATAGGCTATTTCGCCTTTACTCTCGATTCTAACGATCGCATGTCCTGCCGAATGCCCTCCCGTATGAATCAACTCAACTCCTTCCATCACTTCCAACCTGTCTTCGAAAGGACGAACCATTCTTTCTACTGGTTGCCAATTTTCTTTGAAGTAAGCATTTCGAGAGCGGATGTTAGGAAAACGCACTTCCTCCCACTCTGTAACGTGCACGTGGTGCACTGCTTTCGTGAACAGGGGAAGATATTGATTCTGTTCAAGTTTAGTCAGACCTGCCGCATGATCGTTGTGAAAGTGGGTCAACAGAACATGATGGATATCATCTGCGGTCAACCCCAAGTCAGCCAAAGATTTCTCCAGATCCGATTCTTCCACAAGCCCATGCCTTGCCTTCTGCTTAGCATCAAGCTTTCCGCTACCCATCCCGGTGTCAATGAGCAGGTTTTGTCCATTAGCTTGAATTAAAATAGGATCCGTACGTAGCTCAATCATATTGGACTCATCACAAGGATATTTCTTGCTCCACATCCTTTTGGGAACGACGCCAAACATGCCTCCCCCGTCTAATATAATTTTGCCTCCGTTAAGCCAGCTCAAGCGGAATTGGCCAATTGTCAAGGATTTCATCCATCTCACCTCTACCTTTTTTGAAAATTATACCAGAAACAGAATGAGTATTCATTCATTTTTTTTCTGTTTCAGAAGTTTAAGTCCTTTTCATATAAAACTCCTGGAACAATTCCAATTAGCCAGGTCACTACGAAACCGACCATTTTGCTCCCTAACCGATAATGATTACAATTAACTGGAGGACCTCTTTATGTTTTTTCGAGGGTGGGAGTGATTTCGCTCTACTTTTTCTAAGAGCAATCTAACTTTGGTTTAGAGCTTTCAATTTCAAGCTGCTTTCTTAAGTAGTTCTACTTTTTTTTATCATCCCATGCTCATACCGGGTTCGGATGCATACGAAATTTCTGATTTGCTCACATACCTGGTGCATTTCCAAATAACTTACGGTACGGTATTTTATCACGAAACCCCTGGCCTGGAGCCATGGTGAATGAGTCTTTGATTTCTTTCCTGAGAGATGTTATATTCACCTGACGACCATACTGGAAACGATATGATTAGAGAAGAGGATGATTTTTCTTGGAAGCCATACATATTACAAGTGAAGAGCAATTGGATAAAGCCTTCGAGATTAGAAAAGCCGTATTTGTAGAGGAACAAGGAGTTCCTCTAGAAGATGAGTTTGATGAACATGAAGCCCATGCTGAACATATCTTAGTCTATTATGAAGGTCAACCTGTGGGGACGGGGAGAATGCGCGAAGTAGACGGTATCGCCAAACTCGAACGAATCTGCCTACTCCCTTCCTACCGAAAATATGGGTTGGGCAAATTAATCATTGAATCACTGGAACAGCTGGCTTGCAAGAAAGGCCTAAAAAAGGCGAAATTACATGGACAGACCCATGCAGAGGGGTTTTACCACAAACTAGGCTATGAAACCAAGTCCCCCATATTTATGGAGGACGGCATTCCGCATATTTTAATGGTTAAAAATCTTGTATAAAAACAAGGCTCCCTCAAGGTATAGGGACTCTTATTGTGGATAGAACTCTTGGTCCATATAGAGAGTCCCTTTGAGCGTTTTTTTCAACATTAAGTGGAGAAACACCACTGTTCTTCCTTCGGTCATATCCAACCCTCCTCCGTTAATTCTCCTACCTTTACCATTACTTAATTAAACCCTACCAAAATGAAGATTACCTCTGTCCTCTAACACAATTTTATGGTATATTGTATACAATGAACAAAATAAACTTCGCGATGGAGGTACTTTTCATGGAAAAGAAAGTCGTACTCTGGAGTTCTTACACTTGCCAGCTTTGCACAGATCTTAAGCAATTTTTCGATGAGCATCAAATTGCGTATGAAAATCAAGATATGAAAAAAGATGATTCTCTCCGAGATATCATTGAAGCCAAATACGGCATTCGTAAAGCGCCTGTAGTTGAAGTTGACGATGATGTCGTGATTGGGGGCGGCCAATGGTCCGAAGAAAATTGGAAGAAATTAAAAGAACTATTAAATCTTTCTGAAACCGTAAAATAGAGTAATAGACTGACGAAACCCTCGTCAGTCTTTTTCTTTTGCCAATCGTCCAACCCAATCTGCTAGTAAAAGAATAGAATATTTAAAAGGGGTGATAACCTTATGAGTATCTCAATTCAACCAGCCGAGGAAAAAGATTTGGCGACTATTCATAGAGTCATACGCTTAGCCCATGCCCAAAACAGAAAAAATGGCTATTACTTTCCTATTTCTAGGATCAGCAAACGTAATCTTCTTCTTAAAATGAGACGAGATCAATTTTATGTCTTACTATATCATGGGGAGATTGTAGGGACCGTTGCATTAAAAAGACGAAATCATGATTTAGAGATTTGCGCACTAACTGTGCTCAATCAGTATCGAGGACAAGGATTTGGCAAAAAACTCCTCACGTTCGCAGAAAACAAAGCGAGGGCATACGGCTGGAAAAAAGTCATGCTGCAAACCTTAAAACACCACCCCACCCTTCGAGCGTTTTACCATCAAAGCGGCTATCGTCCTGCAACCAGCTATAGAAATCGCAGGGGAAAGTGGATTTCCTTATATAAAACACTCGCGCCAATCGTACCTGATTCACTAGACAGCTTGAAATAAACGCCCCACCACGGTACCACAAAAAGTTGGTACCTTTTTTCTTTTCCCTCTTCCCGTATACTGATGGCAATGAAGGTTTCACAGGAGGTTTTTATGAAAAAAGGATTGGCCTTAGCCCTATTAATCCTTTTCTGCCTTTTCCAATATGTATACAGCAGTACGCCAGATCAAGATCCGTATCTAATTACCGACTTTAGCCGACTTCACCCCGTCAAAGTAGAACGCGTCGTTACGGGGAAGCAAGAAGAGCAATTGATCGAGCTTGTAAAAGAAGCCAGAGAAAAAAAGCTCAAGATCTCCATCGCTGGCCAGCGTCATAGCCAAGGCGGGCATACCTATTACAAGGATGGTATTGTAATCGATATGACCTCCTACAATCAGATTTTATCCTTTGATCCCCAAGGCAAAACCATACGTGTTCAATCCGGTGCCACCTGGCGAGACGTTCAAGAAGCCATTCACCCTTATGGATTAGCGCTCAAGACCACGCAGTCCCAAAATATCTTTACCATCGGCGGTTCCATCAGTATCAACGCTCACGGACGAGATATTCGCCAGGGGTCAATGATTTCGAGTGTAGAGTCGTTTCGCCTGTTGACTGCGGAGGGAGAAATTAAGGAAGTCAGTCGAACGCAAAATGCCGATCTATTCCCGTTTGTGCTTGGAGGCTATGGCTTGTTTGGGGTGATTTTAGACGTGAGCTTAACCCTAACCGATGATGCGATGTACGTCGTCAACAGCAAGGAACTTACCACTAAGGAGTATAGTCGTTACTTCTTGAAGGAAGTGCTCGCAAACCCCGATATTCATATGCATATCGCTCGTCTTTCCATTGCACCGGGCAGCTTCCTAGAAGAGATGTATGCTGTTAACTATACCTTCGATCCCTCTATTCCCCTGCAGTCGGATCGCAAACTGGACGTTCATGAAAAAGGTGTCATCCCGACCAAGTTCTTTTTCAACTTAAATCGCAGCTTCGATTGGGGAAAAGATGCGTTCTGGCAGGCGCAAAAACAATA
>JBEQAI010000293.1:0-4899 GCA_041640415.1 Ammoniphilus sp.
TGCGCTTCAGTGACGTGAATAAGAACAGCGGAAGAACCCTCAGGGGAACCGACCGGACGGCATCTTAACTCCCACTTGCCGGATATCATTTTAAACTGTCCCTTCCTTTGGGAATCCCATTTATTCAAATCCAAATCCGGAAATACTTCGCCAATCCACTCTCCCATAAGGTCCGAACGCCTCCGGTTGAGCAGCGCACAGAGAGGCGAGCTTACCTCCTGAACCACATGGTGTTGATCCACAGCCAAATAAGGCTGGTCAAGGAATTCAAATAAGCTGCGAATTTCATTTTTTACGGATAAATTCTCCCTTTCCAGCCGTTTCTTTTCCATATACGTATCAGCGGAACTAGACAGCAGACGAGCCATCGACTCCATTTGCCGCTCTAATTCATCCCCTTCACCCGATGTTGGGACAAGGTACAGCACCTGGTCGTGAAAGGGAAACATCGTCGCCGTAGTAACCGTACAATCTGCTTGAATGGAACAGTTTTGACATAAGTGATGGTTGGTTTTGTCTTTTAGCGTAATGACAATCCCGGTTTCCCTTACTTTTTGCTCGATTTTGCAAGAGGACAGGTGCAATTCTCTGATCGTATACGGAAAGGGGGCCAGCATATGTGTAAAACGTTGGAGCCATTCCATCTCCGTTTCTGTTCTCATATCAATCACTCACCCCTACACTCTTTTTTATCTATAATAACATGTCTGGTACAGGAAAACGTCCTTCCCAAACCGGAAAGAACGTTTTACCTCTATTTTTTAAACCACTCTTTTAATATCCTGCCCTTTACCCTCTGCCCACTTATCTGGGGTAAAAGCATCCGGAGCGATTCTGGCTTTTAAGTACATAAAGGCATAATAAGCGATTCCGGTTGCCACCAAGGATTGAACCGCGGGAATACCGAATTGGTTCACGTATTGAGAGTAGTAGCCTACGAGTGTACCAATAATGATCGCAAAGGTAGCCATCCAGTTCCAGCCTGCACGATCTTCCCATTCTTGATTTCGCAGGAAAAAGAAATCCACATCATAACGCCCGCAATCGCAGGGTAAATTAGCGCGGTCATATAGAGGAAGTCCATAAAATAATCCAAAATTCCAGCAATCTCAATCACGATTCCAATCAATGTCCCGATGAACGTAACAATAGCGCGCCCTTTTCCTGAATTCACGTTTAACAAATTAGATAAAGCTAAACCCATACTGTAGTTATTGACGAGCTGGCTTGTCCAGGTAGCAAACCATAAAATCAGGAAGCCCCAGAATGGGAAGCCCAGGTTCACCATGACCTGTACGATGTCGGGATCTCCTACACCAACAGCCATAATTGCTCCCACGTAAAACAAGGGGAACCCTACCAAGATGATGCCAAGCGGTATCAATACATTATCTTTCACTTTTGGCTTCGCATAGCCCCACAATCAAGACCGGAATGGTAACTTCCAAACCGCCGAAAATCGTGGTTGGTGTAATCCAATGCTGCCGGTCCGATAGCGGAATCGGTGAAAGGGCTTGGTCTTTGTCAATAGAACGATTAGACTGTTCCAATCTGATCACCTCTTAATTTTAGGCTTCGCGCACAGTCGCGTACACCCTGCTCATTTCCTCAGTTGGTTCCCCAATGACAAAGGTTCGGGTGATATCCGAGCAATAGTAATCCTTGACCCCACCCATGTCGATCACCACCATATCCCCTTCACGAAGGCGGGTATCATCGGATTGGTGATGCGGGTTGGCCCCATTCCCGCGGGCAGCCACAATCGGGCTAAACGATAGCTTCTCTACCCCTTGGCTTGGAATAATCGTTTGATCTCATTTACCAGGTCCTTTTCCCGCATTCCTGGTTGGAGCAGCGGCACCAACTGCGACAGGAGACGCTCTGCCATTTCCCCTGATTTCTTCAGCAGCTCAATCTCCGTTTCATCTTTCCGCAGGCGAAGCTCGCCGATGACATCCGTGCTTTTGGCATAAGTAAGGCCCCGCCTAAGCTGCATCAGATCCATCAACTTTTCACTCGGCCATTGATTATCGATGGAAACCTCCCCCGCTTCAGGCAAGAAGCTGGATAACTATTCGACAGCATCTTCTCCGTCTTTCCAATAAACCGCTTTCATTCCGGCGAAGGGCCTAACTTCTTCTTGCGACATCTCGTGGACAAGCATCGTTGGAGCTCTCTCAGCAGGGATCAGGACAGCTTGCAGACGTTCATGAGAATCGAGCCAGGTTCCGGTAAAATAAAAGAAGTTCGCCGGCGCGGTCACGAGAACGGCTTCACGATACTGTTGTCGGAGAAGCGCCTACACCTTGTCCACTCGTTTTTCGTATGGATTCATGAGGGGATTCAACCTCCTTTTTATATGAGCGAAGCATCCCCTGCAGACAAGCGATATTCTTGATTACCATGACCGGCAACTATAGATCCTTTGATTACGATAGAATATTCATCTTGATCATGTGAGCCTGTACCGCTTAAAGGAATACGGACTTTCGGCGGGATGGTAACCACCCCGAACTTGGCTTTCTCGCCTTGAATATCCTTTTCCGAGAACAGGGTTTTCAGGGATATTAATGGACGATCCTCAGCTTTTACCGCGTCTGCACTAATGGCGATCATGCTGGTTACCTCCTTACACCGATTGACGTTCAGGCACAACACCTGTTATATCGAAGGTTTTAGTGTCTAAGTTAACACCATATATCTCTTTAGCTTGCTCCACAGAGATATATCCATTTTTTGCATCTCCAGCTACCTTCTCCGCAGGACGTTTATGCGGGCTGCCATAACCGCCCCCGGTGGCCTTAATTAAGCGAACCACGATCAAGGAGCACTTCGCGGTCGTTCCGCCAATATCAAAGGCGATAATGTTTTCTGCGCCTAAAATTTTGCCTAACATCGCCGCCCCAAAAATTCCGGCAACCCGTCCCAACTCGACCGTATTAATCGGGGTTTCCTTGGATTGCTCAAAGGTAGTCGTTCCGGAATTCGACTGCATGATATACTTATTTCCCCGGACCCCCATTTGTCGAAGCTGCTTGTCCAGCTTATCGATATAGGAAGCCACCCCCACTCATGACCGTACTTCGGTTTAAAATCAAGCCTAGGCTAATCTATTTGCTAAAATTCTTACTTTTATCACAGTTTGGACATAAAAAAGAAACAAATTTCCTTTAATATAAGTCAGATAAAAAGGTTTATGGAAAGGAGGCCAGCCATATGGAAGCCAAGTGGGTGAAGGTGTGGGATCAGTTGTGGGATCGACTGGACGTTCAAAAAAGACAAACGAAGCGCGGGAAAAGAACAGCCAAAGAATCCATTCAGGTGTACGCTTTAGGCGAGGAACAGCTAGATCAGCTTGAGCAAGCCATTCGAAAGCGCAACATCCCCCTATCCCAAGCCATTCAAGAAGCCATTGATTTATATTGCCAGCATCAGAACATAGAAGCCATCCCGAAAATCAGGGAGGAACGCAAAGATCAGAACCCCCTTTTGCGATTAGAGGGGCTATGTGCGAGGAGGGAAGAACAGGCATGATCGAAACGGAACAAATGGAGCTGCCGTACCCTCAGGAGAAGTCCGTCTTTTTGGATCGATCGGCCCTAGAAGCCTTCATGGATCCGAGCCATCCCTTTTTCCGAAAAGCAGCAGCCTTCTTTTACGGCCTCGATGACTTTAAACAACCCTTAATTACCCTCAACCTTATCATTTACGAGCTCCATGAGCGGGTCCGCGAACAGGCAGGGCCTGAACAAGCTCAATTTTTCATCAATGCGATTAAACGCGCCGAGCAAGTACGAGTATTGACGATTATTTCAGTCGATGAGTCCATTGAGCAAGAAGCAGCACGCCTCATGCTTGAACATCAAGGCGATGGATTATCTTTTCTCGAAGCCTGTACTCTAATCGTCATGAATGACCTAGGTATCCAGCGCCTCTTTTCCTTTAGTGATCAATGGGCGCACATCTCTCGGGAATGGACAAACCTTCAGATCGTTCCAAGCTAGAGTTCCATTGTGTCCGCCTAGCCCGCAGCAAAAAGAACCCGACCAAAATCGGGTTCTTAGTTATGATCCACCGTAAACGACACCTTATTGGAAGGCAACAGGGACAGCGAATAATGAATCGGTACTCCCTGTTGATCGTAGGCGATCTTCTCCACCTCAAATAGAGGGATATCGGGAGTACAGTGAAGCAGCTTCGCTTGCTCCACAGTGGCACTGACAAAGTTAATCGTTTTTTTATTTCGTACAGCCTGAACGCCATAGACATCTTTTAAGATGCGATAGGTCGAGCGCTTCTCCTCCAGATGCTGGTCAAATCCAGGAAACCGATCTAAGGAATAATAGCTGATTTCGTAGTGGATCGGCTCATCCTTAATCAGGTGCAAGCGCCTCAGCTCCACCAACGGAGCTTCCCGCTCGACTAACAAGGCCTCAGCCTGACGCCAGGAGGCGCCCACGATTTTCTTAGATAAAATGTGCGACTGTGGATCAATTCCGGATTGCAGCAAAAAATCCGTAAATCCATCGACGGCAATCAGTTCCCGCTTCAGCTTGTTGTTGGTGACAAAGGTTCCTTTTCCGTGCAGCTTCTGTAGAATCCCTTGCTCTACCAGCTCGGTGATCGCTCTTCTGGTGGTGATTCGGCTGACCCCATACTTTTCGCACAGCTCCGGTTCCGGCGGCAACTGGGCGCCCATGCTGTAGATTCCTTCTTGGATATCTTTCTTGATGGCATCCATCAATTGCTCGTACAAAGGCTTTAAGCTTAATTTATCTAATTTCATCCTGTTTTCTCCTGCTACTCTCAAAGAGATATATCTATTATTATAGTATATCTCTTGATTATTCTACACTTCCAAATAGGCGAGACTTTTCGCAACCGCCTTTTCTGGCTCCA
>JBEQAI010000294.1:0-4882 GCA_041640415.1 Ammoniphilus sp.
TGGTCGTACTCCAGAATGGGATAAGCACCTTCCTCAATCGGTCTTCCCTGGATGGTCACAAGAAACTCAGGCATAGATAATAGACCTGTACTAATTGGGTTTTCTTCCACTTGCTGATCGTGTACTACGGCTAACAGCTCTGTTAGCGGAGGGCTCATATACACGGTTAACAGCCTGGCTTCTGTCCCGTCCTTTGCCCACTCTCTTTTCTCCTCCACCCATAAGAGGAATGCAGATTCTCTTACGCCCCTTGACGGATGATTCTTAATTGATGTTAAAGCATGCAGCAAGGACTCTAACAATCTTTCTTCCGCCTGCTGTTCTCCATACTTATTCACTAATGAGGTAAAATCAAGCGAATATCCGATTCCATCTTCCAAAAGGAGCTTCTCTGAAACCCTCATGGCACTCTTAACCAGAGGTTCTTCCCGTTCATCCTTGCTCTGCTCAGCCTGATTGGGGTCCATTAAGTTCTTGACCTGCTCGAACCACTCCTTCTTTTCTTCTTGAGGAAGGGTATAAGCTTCCGAGAAAATGTGAATCAAGCTTTCCTCTTCCACGGCAAGATAGTGAATCCAAATCTGCTTCTGCTCCACTAACCTCCGAAATTGTTCTCTTTCGACTCTGTCGTTCATGGAAAAAACGATAGGAAAACCAAGCGGATTCTGTGGGTCGGTTAAAGTCCAAACCACGAATACCATGCGATCTTTATACGTTTTGCACTCCAGCAAAATATTACTGCCAGACGACTCCGTAAAGTCGTCGATATTATCAAACACAATCAAGACATCTATCTTGCCAAGACTATCCTCACGTGAGAAGTAATGCTGTCCTTCTTCTCGAATAAGGAAATAGAGGTCTGAGAAAATATGCTCATCCAGAATGGAGCCAACCGTTTGCTTCGATAATGGAACCTTCATGTTTACCTCCTGGATTGTTTTGGGGAAACCGTATTCCCTCCTCTATATTATACCGTAAACTGGAAAGAGCGGTATTCTCGGAGAATACCGCTCTTCTCTATTTTCTTTTTTGTTTGGACGCCAAATCCTGCATTCTTTCTTCACTCGATTTCATCCATTTTTTCAACTTTTCTTCCAAGGAGTTCATCTTATCCTTTCCAGTGTCCTGCCGTTCCTTTCTTGGTGGACGCCCTGCCGGACTGGAATCGGCTCGTGCCGGAGCTCTTCGCTCACGAGGAGCCTCAGGTTTCTTTCCATCTTTTCTTTCCAAAGGAGCGACTTGCTTAATGGATAAAGAAATCTTGCCTGTATCTGAAATATCAATAACCTTGACTTTTACCTTTTCTCCGACTGAGAGATAGTCCTCTACTTGCTTGACATATTCGCTCGCTATTTGCGAGATATGTACAAGCCCCGATCGTCCTGACAAAAGCGAAACAAAAGCTCCGTATTCTTTTATTGCAGTAACTTGACCCTCTAGAACATTTCCAACCGCTATTTCACTAGGCATATAATCGCTCCCTTAAACTCCATCCTCTTGGATATGTGAGAATATGATTATAAATACTATATGCTTGAAATTAGACAAATGTTCCTAAACGGCAAAAGAAACTCATTGAAAATGACGGTTAAACCTGTGAAGAACAGCCATTTCATCTTCTTCTAGCCAGGTCGCAAGCTTAGATAAAGATTCTTGTATATAGGCTTGGAAGTCCTCCAGCTCTTCCTCATTGTAATAGACCGCATCATCCTCCACTTCGGTGGTTACTACTAACGAAGTGAGAAAACGGGTCATTGGATAGTCTTCATTATTAAGAAAATAAAAGATATGGGGGTGCTTTTCTACCAACAAGGATGCCCAGTCTTTTATTTCCTTGCGACTCATAAGATCCAGAAGCTCCCCATCCTTGGCATAGCCATAAAAGGAAAAAAGCAGGCTTCCTTCATAGCCTCTAGCCGATTCTGGGGTCATTAACGCTTTCGCCATATAGTGATCCAACTGATGTATATTTTCATTTTCAACTTCTTCTCTCGAAACTTTAATCATAATCGTTTCTTTACGCTGATCGGATAAGGGCGAGGAAGCCAGCTCGCTGTAGCGTTGATCTTCTTCATGCTTCTTAAGAACAGAGTCTCGCCACTGCTCAAATTCTTCAAAAAAGTGGTCTCCCATCGGGATATCAAGTGATTGGAAGTATTGTTCAATTTCTTGATGGTAATCTCTCATGAGGGCTTCCGCCGTCTCATAGATCATAAAACAGCGTTCCTGAAGAAAACCATTCAACTCGCTTACTCTCTGAGGCAAGGCATACGTTTTGTATAGTTCCATCGTTTGAGGGTCAAGCTTATCAAGAAAATACGTAAACTCAACAACCTCGTGCTCACAGAGGTGAAGATATTTTCCTAGACGCTTAGCATAGATAGAATCCATTTGTTCTATTATTGCTTCTTCCAAACGTATGCGAATTCGTTTAGGTGGGGCCTCCAGATCTTGCAAGGCTGACTCAAAGCAGTGATGAACCAAGTTGTTCCATTCCTTGGTCAGATGCTTTTCAATCCATTCCTTTTGTATGATGACCTCTTCAACTGTATAGTCAGTTAATTTAGTTGTTTCCTCAAACATGTTCGAATTCAGAGTATCCTGCGCAGTTTCTGGAGAAGCTGAGTGCTCTTCTGACACCACAGATTCGGTATTCGAAGAAAAGACTTTTTTAAGAAAACTCTTAATCATTAATTAACCTCCTGTTGCAAAAAACTCTACTCTGTTACATTCGACATCTTCGACAAATTTCCTACTAGAACCCAAAAAAAGAGCCATTCGGCTCTAAAAACTTCCATCTTTCATTAATGTAAATTCACCAATGAAGTAAACCAAGTCATCTTGACCATCTTCTTCTAGTAACTCTTCTTCTTCCCGATCTTCCTCATTCTCATCATGGTTCAGTAAGCCGTTAAAACGATTGAGCAGCTGATTGGAAAAATCCTGGAAAGGAATAGGATCAGCTTCTGGCTGCACTTCATCCATAACCGTTATTTTCTCCAATCCTTCGATATGCGTTAAAATAGAAAATCCTCCAATTTCGCCAAGAGACTCTACAGAATTTAGCTTTGATTTCTGCAGACGAATCATCAGCTGTACGAAATCATTAGCGGCAATGGACGGGAAAAGAATTTGAACGAACTTGCGTCCTTGTGCGTTTTCATTTATTTCTGGCTTTAGAACTAGAAGATCAAAGCTTTTTTTCTTACCTAGACCAAACACTGCTTGTTCACCTCTACCGTTATCAATGGATTGTTGTCACGAAATACTTTTATTCCTTCCCCATTATACACTATTTTAGTCTGATGCGTATCGAAGGGATTGTTGGTGCATCCATGACATTTGCTGCGAGATTCCCATTCCCTTTAATGGTTCTTCAATATGGGCATGAGGGAGATAGTTAGCGATTGAGCGATATTTACCACTTCCGAAGATATACAATTTATCTTGATCTACCTTTTTTTCCTTGATTTGTTGTGCAGTAAGCTGAGCCCAGTTCTCAATTTGCTCAGATTTAAACTGGTTTAAATGCTCCGTGTAATCTTTGATTTCCTCGGAAGGAGAAAGCAAGTGATATTTCGCCGATAGGATATAGTATCCATCAAAATCCGCTTTTTCAACGTATTCTTTTGTTTTGACAAACCAGGCGGAACTAAACAGATCAGAAGCCCGGTGAATCCCTTCTTTTTTTTGTTTGACACATGCAATTAAAGCAATTTTCTTTTGCTGGGATGGTACTGAAATCGAGCCAAGCATAGTCTGAGTGAAGCAGGCGTTCCAATAGACAGGGGTCAAACAAAGATCCATATACCATTTGAGCATTCCTACCACCTTTATCCTTCCTCTCTCCTTCATCTCCACGGCGGTTTTCTTATATTTTATCAATATTTTAGGTGAAAAGGTGGCTTTTTCCTTTTTTTCTTGAAAAATTGTATAAATCTTCTAGCCCCGAAGCAACCTAAGCTTAACTAACCTGTGGAGGTGTGAAATGAACAAGCGTTACTATTTTGTTCTGGGACTTATTCTGGCGATTGCAATTGGAACCTTTCTTCCCCGCCTATTCGTAGGAGACGTAATGGGATCTGCCAATGAAGAAACCTATCAGCTTGTTAACTTAGGTATGACAAGCGAAGAAACCAGGAATCAGATCCATGAGATCTTGGAAGGAATCGTCGGGATCTCCAATATTCAAATTGATTCTCTGGCCGATCTAGTCACAATTACAGTTGACACTGAAACAATGAAGCCCGAATGGATTATGAAGTCACTGAATGCCCATGGTTTTTCCCCTGAAGAATATCACAAAGTAAAGTAGAGCAAAAGGGCCAAACCCTTCAGGCTGGTTATACCTGAAGGATTGGCCCTTTTTCCATGAGTTCTTTTTTATTCAGAATATAATGCCCTTCAGGCAAACCCTGCTGCTTCAGGTCTTCTTTCGTCTGCAGAATAAAACGGTCGTTCTTGGACGCAACTGGCATAAAGCCCCCAATAGGACTCTTGGTCATACAGGGGTTATCGGATTGGATGACAAGGTATAGGTTGTTTTTTTCTAGTTCTTCGAGCAACGCCACCCATTGCTGTTCCGTCAGTCCCATACTTCTCTTCTGTAAGATGGATCCCATCTGGACTGATTGCATCAGTTTCCTCTCCCTACTCTCTCTATCTTTATCGATTTGGTTGAAATATGTTTGATTGTAAGCTCCACCCCATAAGATGTCAACTCCAAAAATTTCTTCATTCTTAGCAGGAGTATTTTTATGATAGAATAGGGGGATCGGGGAAGCTAATAGGTTTCGATTTAGGTGGAGACAAAAGGAGGACAACTCATTGGCAACAGCACTTGTGGTTGACGATGCTTTATTTATGCGCACCATGCTTAAAA
>JBEQAI010000295.1:0-4864 GCA_041640415.1 Ammoniphilus sp.
ACCTTTGCGCCTAGCTGGGTAGCTTTTTGGATGGCGTATATAGAAACATTACCAGAGCCAGATACGACAACTGTGCTTCCGTTAAAGCTGAGTCCTTGATCTTTAAGCATCTCTTCTACGAAATAAACGGTACCAAAGCCTGTGGCTTCCGTTCTAGCTAGGCTTCCGCCATATCCGATTCCTTTTCCTGTTAATACTCCAGCTTCATAAGCACCGCGAAGTCTCTTGTATTGCCCGAACATGTATCCGATCTCTCTTGCTCCTACGCCAATATCACCGGCAGGTACATCAAGGTCTGGTCCGATATGTTTAGCTAGCTCTGTCATGAAGCTTTGGGTAAATCTCATAATTTCGCCTTCGGATTTTCCTTTTGGATCAAAGTCGGAACCGCCTTTTCCGCCCCCAATAGGTTGGCCGGTAAGAGAGTTCTTAAAGATTTGCTCGAACCCTAGGAATCGGATAATGCTGGCATTAACAGAAGGGTGAAATCTAAGGCCGCCTTTGTAAGGTCCAATTGCACTGTTAAACTGAACGCGGAAGCCGCGGTTCACTTGCGGTTTGCCTTGATCATCGACCCAAGGAACTCTAAATGTAATCATTCTTTCAGGTTCGGAGATTCTCTCAAGAATGCTCTGTTCCATATATTTAGGGTGTTTAGCAAAAACGGGTACAAGAGAATCAAATATTTCTTTAACTGCTTGGTGAAATTCACTTTCGCCCGGGTTGCGTTTTTTCACCGTTTCATAGACTTCTGTTACATAGTTTGCGGCCACTTGCCATTCTGTTTGTTTTACTTCCGTTAAGATCGCCATTTCCCCTCATGCTCCTTTATTATATTTATCTATAGAACGTACACTTTTATTACCACTACAGGTATTCTATAATTGATTTATATCCCCAAACAATACAAAGATGAGATGGGAATAATGCCGAGTCGAGATGAATTGGGAAGAAGGGGAATGGGATGGAACTAAGACAGATACAATACTTTATTGAAGTTGCCAAGCGAGAGCATGTAACCGATGCAGCCCATGCTCTGCATGTCGCCCAATCTGCGGTGAGCCGACAGATTTTTAAGCTAGAACAAGAGCTAGGTGTTGATTTGTTTGTAAGGGAAGGACGGAATGTCCATTTAACCCCTATTGGGAGAAGCTTCTTGGGACACATGAAGGAAGCTATGAAAGTTATTGAAAACGGCCTCCGAGAGGTCGAAGAATATATGGATCCCGAACGCGGAACCATTCGCATCGGCTTCCCAAGTAGTTTAGCAGCCTATACGCTTCCGACAGCGATATCGGCTTTTCGTGAGATTCATCCTCAAGTGAAGTTTCAGCTTAAACAGGGTTCCTACCACCAGTTAATTGAAATGGTAATCCGAGGAGAGATTGATATGGCCTTAATCGCTCCCGTTCCATTAAAGGAAAGGGGGGTAAAGGGGGAGATTCTGTTTATGGAAAAAATAGTTGCCCTGTTACCCGTAAGCCACCCTTTGGCAGGGAGCTCTTCTGTTCGCTTAAGTGATTTGAAGGATGACTCTTTTATTTTGTTTCCGAAAGGCTTCGTTTTAAGGGAAATGGTGGTAAACGCTTTCAGGGAATTGGGATATGCTCCTCAAGTTTCCTTTGAAGGAGAAGATATTGATGCTATCAAAGGGTTGGTTTCCGCTGGTTTAGGGATTACTTTGATTCCTGAGGTCACTCTAGTGGATGGCCTTCCGCGCTCGACGGTGAAACTTCCGATTAGCGAACCGAAGGTCGAGCGTAACGTAGGGGTCATTATTCCTCGTGATCGGCCCTTACTACCGACGGAACAGCTTTTCAATGATTTTCTGAGGAGTTTCTTCATCAGAGTGGATCAGCTAAATCATTATTTTGTGTGAGGGCTCCCAACGGACGGACCTTGATACCTGATTCCCATCATATTATAGTAAGGTAAAGGAATGGTGCCGGTAAATTGGCATAGGGATGGAGATTCAGCAGCTTGTCTAAGTGGAGGTCATAGGATGAAACAAAGAACCGTTACGCATGAGATGTTGGAAGCCATTCTAGGGGCCATTGATGAAGGTATTCAT
This sequence comes from Ammoniphilus sp., assembly GCA_041640415.1. Classification (GTDB taxonomy): domain Bacteria; phylum Bacillota; class Bacilli; order Aneurinibacillales; family RAOX-1; genus YIM-78166. The sequence continues at coordinate 2,072 of JBEQAI010000295.1, forward strand.
GTAGTAGATAGTCAAGGGATGACCATCTACTACAATCATGTGGCGGCGAAATTAGATGGTCTCTCTGTGGAAGAAGTGATGGGTAAGCATCTTCTTGACGTATTTCCGTCGTTGGATGATGACACCAGCACATTGATTAAAGTGATCGAAAGCAAGGAGCCTATTTACCACCAGCACCAACGCTACACCAACATGAAAGGAAAACAGGTGATTACCGTGAATACGACCTTACCTATCTGGGTAGAGGGTGAGTTGGTCGGAGCGGTGGAAGTAGCGAAGGATATATCTAAAGTAAAAGAGCTTTCAGAGAAGCTCGTAGATCTCCAAGCTCAGATTGTGCAACGCAATCAGCTTCCTAAAAAAAGAAAAGGCGCTCCAAAGGAAGAAACAGCGGCGAAATATACATTTACAGACCTAATATCACGCAGTCGTGCCATGGAACGAGTAAAGAAAACAGGGGAAAAGGCAGCCCAAACTCCTTCACCTATCTTGATTATGGGAGAGACGGGCACAGGGAAAGAGCTTTTGGTACAGTCGATTCATAACGCTTCTCCACGCCGTTACGCCCCTTTCATTGCACAGAATTGTGCAGCCCTTCCAACGACTTTATTAGAAGGTATTCTTTTTGGAACCGTTAAAGGAAGCTTCACGGGTGCTGAAGATCGGCCTGGTTTATTTGAGTTGGCTGATGAAGGCACCTTATTCTTGGATGAGATCAATAGCATGCCCTTAGAGCTTCAAGCTAAGCTGTTGAGGGTTATTCAGGAAAACCGAGTACGGCGTGTAGGGGGATCGAAAGAAACGCCTATTGATGTGCGGATTATAGCAGCTTTAAATGAGGATCCTCAACAAGCCGTAAGGGAAAACCGGCTCCGATCGGATTTGTTTTACCGTCTTAATGTTGTAGCTTTGGAACTGCCACCGCTAAGAGAAAGACTAGAGGACATTCCGCAGCTTACCCAACACTTTATCAAAAAGTTTAATTATCGCTTCGGGAAATTAGTCACAGGTCTTCACCCGGATGCTGAGGCTGTTTTGTTTCGGCATAGCTGGCCAGGCAATGTACGGGAGTTAGAGCATGCGATTGAGGCTGCCATGAATCTTGTTGAAGGGGATATCATTGAAGTGGACGATTTGCCGTATTATTTGCAGCATGTCCCTTCGGGAAATCATCGAGTAGTACAGCCAACGGGCCTACCCATGCACCTGGGAGTATCCCTTCCAGAAGCCTTACAACGGGTAGAGGAACAGATGATTCGAGAGGCGCTTGCAGAAACAGACGGAAATATCATGCAGGCGGCTAAAAGACTAGGGATTCCAAGGCAAACTCTACAGTATAAATTGGCTAAGCTGGATTCTTGAGTGTCGCAAGCCGGCGAAACCTGGGTACTCTATCCTCTAAAAAGAGGTAGGGGATCCAGGTTTTTATTTTGGCATCATTTTTGCATTAATAAATAGTGATGAAGATTTAACGTGACGAGTCGCATCCAAAACCTTATCAAGACCGAGGAGGTTGATGATAAATGTTGATCAATAGAAGGCATTGGAGTGAGGTTGAGCTTTGGAAGGATGTTACAGAGGAGCAGTGGAATGATTGGCTATGGCAATTGACCAATACCATAAGAACCGTAGAACAGTTAAAACAAGTTGTGAATCTAACCCCTGAGGAAGAAGAAGGGGTGCGTATTTCAACTCAGACCATTCCTTTAAATATTACCCCTTATTACGCTTCGCTAATGGATCCTAATGACCCAGAATGCCCTATCCGCAAGCAATCCGTTCCGATTTCAGCTGAGATCATGAAGACGAGATACGATTTAGAAGATCCTCTGCATGAGGATGAAGACTCCCCAACTCCAGGACTGACCCACCGCTACCCGGATCGCGTATTATTTCTCATTACCAACCAATGCTCGATGTACTGCCGATATTGCACACGCCGTCGATTCTCAGGCCAAGTTGGAATGGGAGTACCTAAAAAACAATTAGATGCAGCGATTGACTATATCCGAAATAACCCAGAAGTACGGGATGTCTTGTTATCTGGAGGAGATGCTTTACTTGTAAATGATCGGATTTTAGAATATGTCATCCGTAACTTACGAGAAATTCCACATGTAGAAATTATTCGCATTGGAACGCGTGCTCCAGTTGTATTCCCGCAGCGCATTACAGAAGATCTCTGCAACATGCTGAAGAAGTATCATCCTGTTTGGTTGAATACACACTTTAATACCTCTCTAGAGATCACGCCAGAAGCCAAAAAAGCTTGTGACATGCTTGCAAACGCAGGCGTGCCGCTAGGCAACCAGTCTGTCATCCTAGCCGGTGTAAACGACAGTGTTCATATCATGAAAAAGCTCATGCATGATCTGGTCAAGATTCGAGTACGCCCCTACTATATCTACCAGTGTGATTTATCCGAAGGCATTGGGCACTTCCGAGTACCCGTTTCTAAAGGGCTTGAAATCATTGAGAATCTTCGTGGCCATACCTCGGGCTACGCCGTTCCAGCCTTTGTCGTGGATGCCCCGGGGGGCGGGGGGAAAATTACCTTGCAGCCGAATTACCTGATTTCACAAAGTCCGGATAAAGTGGTACTGCGTAACTTCGAAGGGGTAATTACAAGCTATCCCGAACCGAAAAACTATGTTCCTGGAAAAGCAGATGCTTACTTTAATAAGGTTTATCAGATCGACCAGCCTAAACCAACCGTGGGCATCGCTGCCTTAATGAATGATGAGAAGTTTAATCTAGTTCCTGAGGGCTTAAGAAGGATGGATAAACGAGAAA
>JBEQAI010000296.1:0-4858 GCA_041640415.1 Ammoniphilus sp.
TCAATCCAGTCTCCTAATTCAAATGGGATCCGACTGATGGAGATAAAGCGTCCAAATACGACGGCACTTCCAATTAACAGCATGATCATGGCAGAGGTCCGCAAGGTGTCGTAGAGAGAACTCTTTAGCCCTTCCCATTTTAGCTGCTTGGTAAGCACGGTAATCAGCAAAACTCCAGCTGCACCAACAGCTCCAGCCTCGGTCGGCGTAAACAGCCCGGTAAATAATCCGCCAAGAGAAAAGACAAAAATAAGGATAACTTCCCAAAGTCCGCCAGTAAGAGATGAGAATCTTGCTTTCCAAGTAGATTTTTCCCCGCGAGGCGCGATCTCAGGATTGCGAAGCGTTAACAAGTAGATGACCCCCATAAATAAGAACATGAGAAGGATTCCTGGGATTATCCCCGCTAAAAACAGCGCTCCTATGGATTGTTCGGTTGAAATCCCATAGATAATAAAGAGGACACTAGGCGGTATCATCACGCCAAGTACACCTCCGGCTGCAACACTTGCCGTTGCCAGCGAAACATCATAGTTGTGCTTTCTCATTTCAGGTATGGCTATAGCTCCTATTGTGGCAGCCGTCGCCGTGTTGGAGCCAGAAATGGCTCCAAACAAACCTGCAGTCCCTTGTGCTGCCAACGCTAATCCGCCTGGAAGATGCCCCATCGTTTTATAGGCAAAATCAAACAGCCTGCTGCCTATGCCCGAATAATAAGCTAAAAAGCCCATCCATATGAACATCGGTACAACGCTTAGCGAATACGAAGAAAAAGTAGCATAAAACTCGGTAGAAACTACTCGGAAGGCAACCGCGGGCTTATTCAAGACACTTATGCCAAGGATGCCCACAATTAACATGGCATAGGCCACTGGCATTCGCAAGGCCATTAGGACAAAAAAGAAAACAACACCAAGGAGGCCTATAAGCATAGAATCCATCTATCTGTCACCTCTTTTTACGGACAACTGTAATACGCTGCCAAGAACCACTAAGGCCAGCATTCCAATGCCTGCGGCTACCAAATAGATAAAGGGGCTCTGTGGAATCCCCATAGTCATAGAAACCTCCCCGCGAAGCTGCATAGTATGGGCGTACTGAGCAATATGCCACGCTACGGTAAGCAGGAAAACAACAGAAACACTTCCTATAATAGTGTCAATTATCCTTTGGGTTCTAAGGGAAAAACGCTCGACAAAAAGACTTATGAAAACGTGACCCTCCTTTACCGCGCAATAGGCTAATGATAATGAGATAGCTATAGCTGTGAGAAACGAAACGAGTTCAACGGCACCTTTTAATGATGTTCCAAAAAAAGCTCGAAGAGCTACATTCGTTATGACCAAGGTCATGACTAAAAAAAGGATCACTGCAGCAAGATCTTCAAATCTTTTGCTGATTTGGCTTACAAGCCTGTTATAACGCTGAATCACTTTTCCAGCTCCTTTATATTTAAAGTATATAGATTATCGCACCCATCTAATTGGGTGCGATTGGATATTCCTTAATTATGAAATTCGTTGTTATATTTATCAGCCAACTGGATGATCGTATTCAAGACCTCTTCTCCAGCAATGCCTTTCTTGTCTAATTCTTTAATATAATTACCATGTAAAGGCTTAAGTTTTTCTTTCCATCTTTCGTTTTCTTCATCGGATAGCGTAATCACTTCTACGCCATTATTTTCAACCGCATACTTCACACCTGCTTCATTCACCCCGTCCCAGAATTCTGTAGCTTCCAAAAATATCTCTTGGTTTACTTGACTAATTGCATCCTGAATCCCCTTAGGGAAGGATTCCCATACATCTCGGTTCATGGTGACATAATGAACGGTGTTATAAATAAGGCTCGTATTGGTTACATACTTCGTTACTTCACCCAATTTAAAGCTTTTCAGGCCTTCCGCGGGTAATAAACTTCCGTCGACAACACCCTTTGACATCGCCTCATACGTCTCACCGATCGTCATCGCTACAGGCGTCGCCCCCAATAATTCCAGCGTCTTTACATTCGTTCCGCTAGCTCGTATTTGCAACCCTTTCAGGTCTTCTAGCGTTCGAACGGGCTTCGTTGTCATCAGTACGCCAGGGGATATGCCATAGACGAACATGATTTGTGTATCCTCAAGCTCAGCTGGTTGGAGTTCTTGGATCAGATCACGTGCTACGTAACTAGAAACCTTAGCGCTTTTGTATTCAACACCACCTAGATACATCGCGTTTAATACCGGCAACCGGCCCGGGTTGTAACCGGATACAGAATGTCCAACATCGGCAATGTTGGATACAACCCCTTCATAGATGTCCGAACTCTTTATTAAAGTTTCACCTGGATAAACCTCAACTTTAACCAATCCTTCAGTCGCAGCCTCCACTCGATCGGCCCATTCCTGGATTAACGCTGTCTTAGCTGGATGAGTAGCCGGAAAAAAATCAGCAAACTTCAAGGTAATCGGTTTCATATTTTCCGAAGTTGTAGATCCCTCTGTGGTACTCGTTTGATTCCCACATCCTGCGAGAATGAAGATCAAAAAAAGTGAAAAATAAAGTACCATACTCTTCGTCAATTTCATGTTATGCCCCCTGTGCTTTTTATTTGTTTTGCGAACGGTTACAAATCGCTCTTAAGTTCCTCACTGTCTCGTTAAACGACCTTTCAAACCTCAGTTTCACCCTCTTTATTTGTTTTTGCTCTTATCACTGTAAATATAGTGTAATAGATCTGCTTGTTTCGGAATAGGACAAAGAATATCCATAAATATATTTTTTTCAAACAATTTTTGTCTATAGCATGGTTTTTTTTTGCTAAAAAAACCAACCAGTTTACATTCTGGTTGGATTACTCAATTTCTAATTCACCTAAGGCAATCAAAGATTGAAGAATCAGCAATAATTGATGGGCCTCATGTGGATCCCGAAGATCTTTTTCTATTAGACTTTCTATTTTACTAATTCGGTGTCGGAGACCGCTCATCGATAAGGAAAGATCACTCATCGTTTGCTCGAGCTTTCCACCGTTTTGCAAGAAACTGTATAATGTCCTTAAAAGCTCTACTATTTTGGAATCTTGTGTATTATATAACGGGCCGAGCTCTTGTTCTGCTATCATTTTAATGCCACTCATGTTTTTAGAGTTAATCAAGACCCCAACAATACCCAAGGAGCGAAAGGAGACGATGTTCTTCCTTAGGGAAAGCCGGAGAGCAATAGCCGCTTCCTCATAGTGTTTGGGTGCATGCTTAATATCATATCCGTTATTACTAATCCCAAACTTAAATTCACCCTGAGGATATTTTTTCATCATATCGTCATGAAACTCTTTCATTACAGTCATGATGTTAGAGTTTTTCACGCTGTCATGGGTAATGAATAATATCATGTTTCCATCGCGTTGTCCGACTAATAGATTCTGTTTCTTCTCATTAAAGTAGCGAAAAGCGGTTTCAAAAATTTGCTCCTGTAAATGGAATTCTTCCTCCATAGAGCCTTTCGTTTTCTTATATTCCATAACTGCGATATAAAAAGGCTGTCTGAGATCGAGTCCTGTATATTTTCCTCTTTGAATTATTTCACTTGCAGGAACTTTTGCATCCAATATTTGTTCCAGAAAATTCCCCTTCATTCTCTCAAACGATTCAAACTGCGTCTTTTCATTTAATAGAATAAGAGAGGCTGCATTGGCTACCCGATCCAGAAGCAAATAGTCTTCCTCAGGGTTACTGTTTTCCATATCCTCATAAACAAAGGCACAATACCCCAGCACTTCCTTTTGCACCATAATAGGTGTCATGAGGCGTTCTTGAATCATCGTTTTTAGGGCTTTTTTTCTAAACAAGACCGAATGATTCTCTTTTCTTTTCAACATATCCTCAGGTATATTTTTTTTAATATGTTGTTCTATATCTTCTTTTATTTGCAAGTATTTTTCTTCCGATAAACCTGAATAGGTAATGGGTCTGAAGTCAACTCCTTCAATAATGATCGGAATCTGAACGATATCATAGACCATATCGGCGATGGTTTGCAGATTGCTTCCATTGATAATCTCTTCTGTTAATTTATTTTGAAAATTGGCTGCCCGAGTAATAAAATTCTTCTGTTCAACGAGTTGGTCATACGTGTACTCTAGCTCTTTTACAATTGGCGTTTCATTGTAAAAGTCTAGCTCGTCGCTAATTTCGCTTTGCCATTCCTCCTGTTTCTTAACGACCCAACGGCACTCCGTATCGCCTTTTCCGACACAACTTACTTCTTTGGCAAGCAGCGTTTGGCCAAATATCGTGGACATGAAACCGCTTGCAAAGCCTAGAAGTGTATGACATACCTGGGTCTTTGATTGTCCTAGCCATTTTATATGCTCTGCTGCCTCGTAGGAATCAATCCAAGTCCCCGTGGAAAAATAAGATAAAAGGTTATGGTCATCATCCAACTCAAAGGTGCAATTTTGCTGGATCCCTTTGATATGACCGGTTGATAGATGAGAAACAGGCCCATTCCTAATTAAATCCTCCAACGGCAATCCGGTTTTCATCGCTTCTGTGGCATCATTAACTCCCATTTCCCAGCCAAAATTAAATAAAAATCCTTTTATTCGTTCGATCCCTATATTCTTTACTAATTCTTGCCGGAGAATTCCAAAGGCTGAGGACGATGTTAAGATCTTACGATCTACTACATCCAAATTCGGATTTACTCTCTCTTCACAAATATGAACTCTCAATACTCCCTCCCCCTAATCTTATCTGAATGTCTCTATACTCTGAATTTTATAGTGATAGATAAACTAAATCAACTCATGAAAATTATTGGCAAAGAGAGTCACGTCAACCTCATAATACCCATCCTGTCAAAACAGG
>JBEQAI010000297.1:0-4822 GCA_041640415.1 Ammoniphilus sp.
GATAATGAGGCATCTACTCTGAATTTTCCTCTCGCCACCAATCATAGCAAGCATTGTGGAATAAAAGAGAGGGATTCTCACCATGGGTTTCGTAGTATTCATCTGGTTTAAATGAAGCATTACAGTAGGCGCATTGGTTGGAAGAATTAACATCGCGTGGCATAGGATTTCCCCCTTTCAAGGTCTCTTTTTATTTTACCATTTTTTTGAAGGTTATGCTTAAGTTTTGTAATCAATATAAATTTTTCCGTCGGACTCTAATTGAGCCACTAGGACATTTCGAATGTCCTTTATCCCCTGATTGTTCATCTCTTGAATAAGCCACTCTTTGGATCTCCCCATAGCGCGGAGGGTATCCTCAAAAACCACGCCATTTATCGTCAAGATTCTAGGCTCCCTTTCGTTCGGGGTCAGGAGTCCCATTTGCTTAGGTGTGACAGGCTGGAGTTCGCTTTTTTTAAGTACGTTTAACTCCCCGCTAGATTCCATTACGGCAAACTCAACGTCGGAGAGCTTAAAAATGCTTCGGGTTCTTAAAAGCTGCATTAAGTTTTCAATTGTCAAATTCTCTCTCTTCAGCCCTTCTTCTCGAATTTTCCCTTCTTGTATGAGGATCGTGGGAGTACCCTCAAAGACTTGCCGGAGGAAATGGGAGCGAATACTAACCCTACTGATAAGAATAGGCATGAAGCTCCAAACCAAAATGGTTAGGAATCCATCAACTAAGCTGACCTGAGGGTCTATAGCCATACTGGCAGCAAAGTTGCCGATCGTAATCCCCACGACATAATCGAAAAAGGTCAGCTGAGCGATTTGTTTTTTTCCCATCATGCGGGTCATCAAGAATAGAAAGAGAAAGGAAATGAAGGCCTTAAAAAGAATGGCACTATACTCATACATCGATAGCCACCTCCGCTCGATCAATTACATCCCTATTATTTGGGTAAAGTAATATTAATATCCAGATGGAGGGTGGATTCAAATGCTCGTGCGTATTCTACACACTCTCAGCTTAATCTTTGTTACTTTCCTTCTTTTTCAGCAACCGGCTGACGCGATTACGAAAAGGAATCCCATGTTTGAACAGCTTAAGGTGGTCCAAGAACGAGTGGAATCAAATTCCTGGCAAGAAGCGAAGGAGGCAGGGGAGCAATTGCTTCAGATTTTTCATGAGCAAAAATGGAAGATCGAATATCTTGGAAATCGGTTTACCAATACTCAGCTCTTGCGATATATTGCTCAGCTAGAAGTAGCGATAGCCCATAAAGACCAGCTGGAGGCGGAATTGCTGCTTGAGAATATTAATGCCATTCTAGAAAGAGTGGTCTTATTTTAAATAAAACATAGCATGTCCCATCCTTTTTCAGAATAAGTATAAAGGTATAGTTCACCAAGGAAGGCGGTGCAACAATGGGATTAGTAAGATGGATAGCGGCTTTACTTTGTGTATTGATTATGCCCATTTCCAATGTCCAAGCCCAAAGCCCTGAATGGGATGTACAGCCGTTTATCGACATTCAGAGTAAACGGACGATGGTGCCGGTACGATTTATTAGTGAAGAATTAGGAGCAGAGGTAAGATGGAATCCACAGGATAGAATGGTGACACTTGTGGCCGCGGGGAAAACGATCCGCCTCCAGGTTGGGGACCGCCTAGCCTGGGTGGATGGAAGGCAAGAGATGTTGGACTCTAAAGCGATCATTCGAAATGGTCGAACCTTCGTGCCTCTGCGATTTATCAGCGAAACCTTTGGGGCCAAGGTTGATTGGCTCGGCGCAGAAAATAAGGTAGTCGTAAAAACAGACAAAAAAACGATTGAAATGGTTATCCGTCAGTGGGAAGCAACGATGGCAGGAGAAGTGAAAGGGCAAATTGATCCTCATTCCATCGAATTAGAAACCAGTCAGGGTACGATGGTTCTTCAGCTTTCATCGGATGTGATGAAACAGATGCCAACATGGCGAGAAGGAACTTTTATTTTCTTTAAATCTTATAAAGATAACCACAATAGACAAATTATGACGGAAGTAATGCAACGGATCCTGCCAGAGAGTATGAGTGGGAAGGAAAAAAACGAACGCTTTTCCCATGTGCATGTCCTGCGACATGAAGGCCAGTATTGGGTGATGGGGAAGGCTCGGGTATTTGAAGCGGTGCTAGGCTATGTGGTAGAGGATGGTCATTATGAGCTGGCAGAAGGCTTTGCCAGTGCTAGCCATGGGGCGCCGGAATGGGGATTTTTCCTTTTCAACCTGGATGTGAAAAAAGTGAACCCCAACTCCACCCTAATGCTGATTTTATTTGAATCCAGTCCAAAGGATGGAACCCGTCAGCATCAGCTGTTCACTGTTTTACCATAGCGAAAAGCCCCCTCATCATCGGAGGGGGCTTTTTGGTTTGTACCAATCTGATGACTTATCATGCGCAGGAGAAACGAGCTTAAATTGATTTGCCATGTATAATTTTTTCCTTTAGTGGCAAGTTAATAGCAATTTCTCTAAAAGGAGGCAACACAAAATGCAACAGCAAAACAGAAACTCAAACCAAAAGCTGGTACCAGCTGCAGCTAGCGCCTTAGATCAAATGAAGTTCGAAATCGCACAAGAGTTTGGCATTCAGCTTGGTGCGGATCAGACTTCCCGAGCGAACGGTTCTGTGGGTGGTGAAATGACTAAGCGGTTAGTCCAATTTGCCGAACAGCAATTAGCTGGTATGAACCGAGTACAATAAAAGCCCGTATTAACGGGCTTTTCTTTCTATTTGGGCCATGAGAGCAGGTAGCTTTAATTCTACCAGTGTCCCTTCTCCTTCTTTGCTTTCTATACGGATAAATCCATTATGCCCTTCCATGATCTTATACGTCATCATCATACCTAGACCCGTTCCTTTTTCCTTCGTGGTATAAAAGGGTTCGCCAATTTTCTGAAGACGTTCCTCAGATATCCCGCAGCCTTCATCTTGAATGGCAATCGTGATGTATTGATCTAGTTGGGTTAAAGTCACGGATATTTTTCCTCCATCTCCTTCCATGGAATCGCTAGCGTTACGCAGGATATTGATAAAAACTTGCTTTAATTGGTTCGCGTCTCCCTTCACAAAAGCAGAAGAGGGGTCACCTAGCCAATCCACTTCCACTTTTTTCAGGAGGAATTGGGGCTGAAGAAATTGAATCACTTGCTGGCTAACTTCTGCAATATTAATAATCTCGTCTTTTTTCTCTTGGGGCGGTTTTGCCAAAAATAGAAATTCACTTACGATTTCATTGATCCGGTCAAGTTCATTTAGCATGATTGTAAACGAGGGTTGTGTATGGGTTGGACAGTCAGCTTGAATAAATTGCAGAAAACCGCGAATGGAGGTCAAGGGATTGCGAATTTCATGAGCGATGCCCGCTGCTAAATTGCCTGCAAGCGATAGTTTCTTCGTTTTCTCCAACTGCTTAATAGCCCATTTCGTTTCGCTGATATCCCGTATGACAGCAGAATACCCTATGATCTCTCCTGATTGATTGCGTATGACTGAAAAGGTAATACTAGCATCTATCATTACTCCCTCTGAAGTTTCCAATGTCCGCTCGATATTCCCGACAGCTTCTCCCTTATTGACCCTACAGACGAAGTTTTTAAAATCCTCTGCCTGCTCAGAATCCAGTATGGTTCTACCGATGACATTCTCCCCTTTACAGCCGAATATTCTCTCGAAAGAGGGATTAACTTGAGTAATAATCCCATGCGGGTCTGTCAGAATAACAATATCTGCTGTATAGCGAAAAAATGATTCAAACAGATCTTTGGTATAAGAATATCGCTGCTGTTCCTCTTTTTGCTTCGTGATGTCTTGAGCCATGCTAAAAATTCGAATTTCACCGTCTTCATTGGATATCGTAGAAGCGGAAAAAATCACATGAATCTGACGGCCATCCTTGGTTTGGCCAATGGTTTCAACGTTTCCTAAAGATTCTCCTGCCGCCATGCGTTGGTTCCACTGCTTTACTTCGTCATGCATAAAAAGAGGAACCATAGGCAATTCTTTCTCTCTAGCTTCTTCAAGGCTAAAGCCATAAATTTTTGTAAACATGGGGTTAACATCCACCACGCGACCTTCAATATCGGTCACCGCGATCGCGTAGGGGCTGTTATTGAAAATAGAGCGATAGGATTCCTGACTTTTGTGAAGTAGCTGTTCCATCCTCTTGCTCTGGGTAATATCCCGGCCGATCGTAAGCATCGATTGCAGGGAGCCATCCTTGTTCCATAAGGGGGCTTTGATAACGTCATAGTAGACGAGCTCCCCACTTCCCATTGGGAAGGTGATTTCGGTTCGTTCCAAGCGTCGGAATTCTATGGCCTTAGCTTCAGCCGCGAGACAACTTGGGGTGAGTGGAACTTTGAACCGTGTGGGTTCAGTTATCTGATAGAGATCAAGAGCGACTCGGCTCCCGCTGATCCAATGGTGATCCGTATCTTTAAGTACGAGTAAATCGGGGAACGCTTCAAGAATGGTTTGTAGTTCTTCTACTTTTCTTTGCCATTGCTGTTTCTCCAATTCTATCTTCCTGAAATATAAATAAGTGACAAGGAAAAGGCTTACGCCAGAAAAAATTACAAAAGTTACTGAGTCCGATATCCAAGTGATCCAGGTCCAAGCAAGAATAGAGTATGCAAGTGGTATCCAAATGTATGGCTTTATATATTGCATCATGAGTATAGTCCCCTATGAATAAATATGAAGTACAACTTTAATGATATACTAATTATCGTAATATTAAAACATTATCCTACAAAAAGCAACATATGTAATAAATACAGTGTGTTGTTTTTT
>JBEQAI010000298.1:0-4821 GCA_041640415.1 Ammoniphilus sp.
CCAACAACATCTTTTGAAATCTTACAATCTTTTCATCCAGTTTTTCACTCGCTGTAAGCACTTCAGCACTCGAAAATCCATGTCTAGCTGCTAGATAGGTCAAATGGTTTCTCAATTCTTCAATTTCAATTTTCATTTTCTTCATTTGAAGATGTAGCATTTCAACTCGATTCCCCTTTAATAGATTCCACCAAACCCTTTTGGGTTCGGTTTATTTTGTACCCTATTATTTTGGAAAGCAAGTTTCATACCAAACTTACAAACGTTCAGATGCATGCTTGAAACACCGATTTAGTACACTAGTTCCGCTTTCAATCAGTACCATCATTAAGAAAAAAAAGAGCAGATTCATGATGGAACCGTTGAAAGGAATCTAATGGAAAGGAAGGTGGATAATGGGAGGAAGAAATAGGCGAGTCGAAAAATATCAAAACAGGCAAGAAATACAGGATTTATAGTGAACGGATCGTATATCCTCAAAGGAACAAAAATAAAAATAAGCAGCTTCGAGCTGCTTATTTTGTTTGAGCAGAAACACTAATTATGTTCTAAACAACATTTCGCATAGATCCAGGGAATAGGAATTTGGGATGAGGAAAAAATTCCATAATAAACGTAAACTATTGCAACACAATGATCAGTTATGTTACAGTTAAACTAACACAGATAAAGGGCATTAACAAACGCCCTTTATTTACCTTTTTTCCTTTGAAAGAGACCAGTACATTGGTTTCTTTCTTTTTATTTTCTCTCTAGCTGATTGATTTATTGATTTCAATGTGCTCATATTTTTCTTCAAATATCGTACCCTTTTTGAATTTTGAGTCTTTAAATGCATATTTTGTCAGAAGGAAGTATGAAATACCTGCTACAATGAAGCCGACAATCCAGGCAAGCTCCACTTTAATAAAGGCTGCGCCGGCACCTATAAGCATTGCGGTCACCGCAGCTGGGTTATAACCGGAAAATGTACCGCTTTCATTGTATAAATCTGCAATATTAACTTTCTGCCTTCTTAAAATATAATACTCAATTAATAAAATAGAAACGATCGGCCCTAAAAATGCGGAGTAAATCAGAATAAACATTCCAAGTCCCTTTGCAGAAGAATCCTGAACAAGTACCCAAGGAAAAGAACAAAGGGCAAGAATCCCTGTGATCGTTACAGCTGGCTTATATTTTACTTTTGTGAGTAGGGTAATAACATAGGCTGGCGGAATAATATTAGCCACCATATTTACTCCAATTACACCCAAAATAATAAAGGCGGATACAAAAACTGTAATGTACGAGTTATCTACCACGATAGCGAACGCTTTCACGGGATTGGAAATGCCGGTTGCTGCAGCAAGCATAGCGCCAATAGCAAGTGTCAATCCATAGGCTATTAAAATAGGGAAGAAGTATAACATTCCTCGCTTCGTATCACTCATACCTGTTTTTAGCTCTCTCGAGTAGTCTGCTGCACTTAGAAAAATGGCCGCATAATTCCCCATGAACATCATGATAAAGGCGAAGAACGGCAAGCCCCATGAACCTTGTGCATGAACCCACTTTTCTGCAATAACACCGCTATGAGAAGTTAGAAGAATTGCTAGAACATAGATAAGCGCTATCCCAATTACAATAGATACAAGTGTTTCCACCCATTTAATAGCGTGGAAGCCGTACAGGGAAAGTACAATTTGTATGACCTGAAGAATGATAAAGCAAACAAAAATATTATCAAAACTTCCGCCCGTAGCAATTTTAGCAATTTCATTTAATGCTGTACCGCCAATCCAGCTTTGGAACCCATACCAAACAATAGCAGGGATACCGCGCAAGAGCGACGAAATGACAGATCCTTTCACCCCAAAGGACATTCTAAGCTGTACAACATAAGGGATACCAGTTCTGTAACCAAACCGGTCGTTTAAAGCAAAAATCGTTGAAATGATACCGATCGAAATCATCGCTGCGGCAAAGGTCTGATAGATGTTTAGCGTGGCTATACCCGCTACGACCAGGCTAGCTCCAAGGGTCATATTTCCTAAGTTAACTCCGTCCCCGATCCACATGAAAATATAGTCTATCGGTCCAACCGTCCTATCCTTTTCGGCTTTCGGGTTTAGTGATTCATCCACTGCAGTACCCTGTTGAATCTGCGGCGAATCACCAACGTAATCTAAATTTGCAGACATTGAAAACCCAACTCCTTTTTTCATGATTTACCCTCGAAACCATTCGTGAACGCGCCTACATAAATAGCAATTACCTTTCCATTGCTATTTATGTTCTAGATCCCAGACTACATGGAACAATCTTCAGCCTATAACCACCCCCTTTCAGTATAAAGGGACCCTACACCATTTTTCCGGGGCTAGCAGGGTTCATGATCTCTCCCTTCTGGAACTTCATTTCCCCGCGAACAAAGGTATATTCTATCGTTCCTCGGAAGGTCTTGCCCACATAGGGACTGTGTGCATGTCGATATTGAAGCTGGCTTTGCAGCAAAGTGAATGATTTGTTTAGATCAACTAGGGCTAGATCCGCATCGTACCCCTCAGAAATCGTTCCCTTATGCGGATATAGTCCAAAACGCTTAGCCGGGTTAGTAGATGTGACGCGAGCAATTTGCTCTAGAGATAGCCCACGGCTCCAATACCCTTCCTCAAGCAGTACATTAAGAGTGGATTGGGCTCCGGATATGCCACCCCAGAGATCAAAAATGTTATTTTTCATGACTTTCATGGAAGCGGGTGCAGGTGAATGATCAGAGCCGATAATGTCAATCTCTCCTGCGGCCAGAGCTTCCCAAAGCGCTTCCACATGCTCTCTTTCCCTGATCGGAGGCGCACATTTGGCTAATCCGCCGATTTGCTCAAAGTCCTCTACCGAGAAGGCTAAATAATGAGGGCAAGTCTCTACTGAAATGTCGATCCCTTTTTGCTTCAACCGCGAGATAAAGTCTACAACCTCACCGCTGCTTGCATGGACAATATGTAGCTTGCAGCCTGTCACTCCCGCATAAGCCGCCGCTCTACCTACCGCTTCTATTTCTGATAGAATCGGGCGAGAGGCAACATAGTCCCGAATGGAAACCTTGCCCGATTGCTTGTAAGCGTTTGCCAAAGCGTTAGTGATGACATCGCTCTCCGCATGCAAGGCAATAATGGAACCAAGTTCAGCAATTTTTTGCATCCCTTGAAGCAGCGTATCATCATTTACATAAAGAAACTCGTCAATACCACTGTTCGACATAAAACCTTTAAACCCTATAACACCAGCTTTATGAAGGGCTTCAAGGGAATCAAAGTTACCGGGAACCAGTCCACCCCACAAGCCAAAATCAACGATGGACTTGGCTTCTGCAGCCTGCTTTTTCAATTCAAAGGCATGTAAAGAGGTAGTGGGCGGATTGCTATTGAGAGGCATATCGAAAAATGCTGTAACCCCTCCAGCAGCCAAACTTCGGCTACCGGAGGCAAGACCCTCCCACTCCTCTCTTCCCGGTTCATTGAAGTGCACATGTGTATCAATCAATCCTGGGAAAACATGCAAGTCCGTTGCATCCACATCAAGCTTTGCCATTTTCCCTTGTGCTGCTGATTCCCCAATCTCAACGATCTTTTGGTCTTGAACCATAATATCCCCACGGCGCGTAGACTCTTCCGTCACGATATAACCATTGCGAATAATTAGATCGTAGATTACTTTGCTCATGCTTCCTTTCCTCCCAATAAATCATAGAGTGTCAATGCAACAATTTTGGTAGCTTTCACTAGATCTTCCACACGGATATGCTCGTCGGCCCGATGACCATTGGCTTCCAGCAACGTACGAGGGCCTGTTCCAAACATCACGACGGGCACCCCGGCCTCATAAAAATGTCTCGCATCAGCATATAATGGCACCCCTTCAATTTCCAGCTCCCCTTCCATCAGGGACTTCCAGTTGGCCCCAAGAGTCTGGATTAATGGCGTGTCTTCTGGCACAGGACCGAAGCTATTGGCAAGTAAGACCCTGTGGACCTCCGCCTCAATCCCTTCATAATCGCGGACAGCCTGGGCAACTACTTCCCTTAGTTCCTGTTCCACTTGCTCGCCATTTTCTTCCGGAATCAAGCGTCGATCCAAGCGAATCGTACATTGATCAGGAACCACATTGGTATTGATTCCTCCCTCAATTAGACCGACAACTAGAGTAGGAGATTCAATCCCTGGTACGGAAGAGCGCTTCTGACTTAGTGTCTTGCGATAAGTATAGAGTGAATGAAGAATGCCTGTCATCGCTTCAATTGCATCATAGCCAGTATGTGGAGCGGCCGCATGTGCCGATTTACCTTTAACTTTAATTTCCAGATGTAGGCAACCATTATGCGCATTTACGATCGAATAGGAAAACCCAGCAGCAATTGCCATATCCGGTTTAATGTAGCCTTTTTCTAGAAGCAGCTTCGGGCCGATATTCCCCCCCGTCTCCTCATCAAAGGTAAAGGCAAGGGATACTTTCCCATTTAATTGTTGTGCAACCTTACGCAAGGCCATCACCGCAAACGTATAAGAAGCAATATCCGACTTGGAAACCGCAGCCCCTCGACCATATAGCTTGCCCTCTACAATATTGCCGCCATATGGATCCTGCGTCCACCCCAACCCGGGAGCTACGACGTCACCATGGGCGTTGAGCGCAATTTCCGGGCCGCTTCCATTTCCGAAAGTAGTACTGGACACGACGTTTGCCACGCGAATAATGCCATTCGCTTGAACTTCCTCCTTCTCCACTTCAATAAAATCCACATGCCCAAAGTCATACCCATTCAGCCGCTTCTGAATAAAG
>JBEQAI010000299.1:0-4798 GCA_041640415.1 Ammoniphilus sp.
TGTCGATAATCTTCGGTGCGATCAAGGCCGCAATGACGATTAATGCAGTCATAAGCTTCATGTCTGAAGGGTTGAGTCCCACGCGGAGTGCTAGCGCTACTATAATTCGATAGATGATGGCTCCACCGATGACTGCAAGGGTAGCCCTGCGGATATTTTTATTTCCGAAGATTGCTTCCCCGATAATGACAGAAGCTAAACCGATTACGATCATCCCTATCCCCATAGAAACATCGGAGAAACCTTGGTACTGGGCCATCAGAGCACCGGACATTGCAACCAAACCGTTTGAGATAGCCAACCCTGTCACTTTGGTATTATCCGTATTCGCAGAGAAGCTGCGGATCATCTTTTCGTTATCACCTGTAGCTCGAATTGATAAGCCAATTTCCGTATCTAAGAACCAGTCGATGACTTTTTTTACGATAAGAATTAAGATTGCCATCGTGATAATGATGGTAAATGGGTTGGAAAAAATCGAAGTCACTTGGCTAAATAGTGTTTCTTCTCCTAGTAAACCGATATTGGCTTTTCCCATAATACGCAGGTTAATCGAATAGAGTGCAATCATGGACAATATTCCGGAGAGTAGCGGATTAATCTTTCCTTTAGTATGTAGTAGACCTGTTATCATCCCTGCTAGACATCCCGCTATAACTGCAGAAAGGGTGGCCAGTAGCGGGTGATAACCCGCTACGATCATGGCTGCTGCCACGGCGCCCCCAGTGGTAAAGCTACCATCTACAGTCAAGTCGGGAAAGCTCAGGATTCTAAAGGTCAAGTAAACCCCCAGTGCCATCAGCGAAAAGATAATCCCAGATTCGAAAGAACCCATTAATGCTGTTGTCATGCCTTCACTTCCCTTCTTGTTTTACTCTCCAACCATAACGGCTTTGCTTATCATGGCGTCAGTCAAGGATACCCCTTGTGCCTCTGCTGCCTTTTTGTTAATCACTAGATTCAGCTCCTCAGGGAATCCTACTGGGATATCTCCTGGCTTTTTGTTGCCGTTTAACACTTCGATTGCCATCTTAGCTGTGGTGTATCCTAAGTCATAGTATTCAAAGCCAAATCCGGCAAATCCGCCGCGCTTTACAGAATCCTTCTCTCCCACAAACATCGGAATCTTGTTTTGGTTCGCGACTTGTGTGATAGATTCAAGGGCAGAAACGGCTGTATTGTCTTTCGGTACATAAATAACATCCACACGCCCAACAAGGGATTCGACAGCTTGCTTGACTTCAGAGCTGTTGGTAGCCGTTGCTTCTACAGGAGCCAATCCTAGCTTTGCCATTTCGTCTTTCGCTTTGTTTACGTTGACAACGGAGTTTTGTTCGCCAGAGTTATAAATTAAGCCAACGTTCTTCGCATCAGGGAAGAATTCTTTAA
Source organism: Ammoniphilus sp. (assembly GCA_041640415.1). Classification (GTDB taxonomy): domain Bacteria; phylum Bacillota; class Bacilli; order Aneurinibacillales; family RAOX-1; genus YIM-78166. The sequence continues at coordinate 1,390 of JBEQAI010000299.1, forward strand.
TCGTTTTAATAGTATTTGCAATGGCTTCAGGGTGAGTATCGGATGTTCCGGTTACGTTTTTGCCTGGATTCTCTAGGGTATCTACTAATTTAGCGCCTAGAGGATCCGTGATGGCTGTAAAGAAAACAGGAATGTCAGAAGTAGCTTTTACCGCGGCTTGGGCGCTCGGAGTGGCAATAGCTAGAATCAAATCTACCTTATCGGCTGCAAATTTCTGAGCGATGGTCATGTTATTGTTCATATCCCCTTGGGCAATTTGAACATCGACCTTCAGGTTGTCACCTTCGATAAATCCTCCGTCTTTAAGCCCGGCTAGAAAACCTTCTCTAGCTGCGTCCAAGGAAGGGTGTTCAACAATCTGGGAAATGCCGATCCTTACCGTCTTCTTCTCGGCATTTCCCGCTGCTGGGGCAGCTGTTGATTCACTAGGCTTCGATGGCTCAGCCGGCTGGGTTGTGCTCGGCGAACCACCACATGCTGTCAATAACATCATGAAACTGCATACGATTGGTACAAAGATTTTTTTCAATTTACTGGCCCCCTTTAGTGTAGTGGTGTATGCGCTTCCAAAACCTTTCTTTAAAAAGAGAAGGCAAGGAGATGTCATCCGTATATCACATCTTTTATGTATGACGTTATTATTACGGACTATATTTTTTAGTATATTTATATTTTAGAAAAGGTCAAGAGAATAATTTATTATTAAATTTTTTTGAATTTTTAGAGTGTCCCCAAGGCGAGGACACTCTAGCCCTTATTTACTTTCTAGCCAACTATACATATAGCCAGCATCCTCCATTTTCTGTGCGTTCTTCACAACCTTGAGCGGACGGAACGTATCAATCATAACAGCCAATTCTAACGTTTCTTTTTTACCGATGCTAGCTTCTATTTTCCCTGGATGAGGCCCATGTGGAATACCTAATGGATGCAAAGTGATAGAGGCTTCTTCAATCCCTTTTCTGCTCATGAAGTTTCCTTTTACGTAGTAAAGCACTTCATCACTATCAACGTTACTGTGGTAGTAGGGGGCAGGAATAGCGTCTGGATGGTAGTCATAAAGTCTGGGCACGAAAGAGCAAATTACAAAGTTGTTACCTTCGAAGGTCTGGTGAATCGGCGGGGGCAGATGGATCCTTCCTGTTATGGGCTCGAAGTCCTCTACATTAAAAATCCACGGATATAAGTAACCGTCCCAACCGATGACATCTAATGGGTGGTGGTCCATGATATGACGATGCAGAAAACCTCGGGATTTCGTATGGACCTCAAACGCGCCCAACTCTTGATAAGCCACTAACTCCTCGGGGACGCGAATATCTCTTTCACAAAACGGACTATGCTCAAGCAATTGGCCATGGGCATTTCGATAGCGTTTTGGTGTACTAATCCAACTGGTTGTCTCGATGACTAAAAATCTGGATTCTCCTTCATCCGGCAGATAACGATGGATGGTTCCGATCGGCATCACGATGTAGTCTCCAGGCCGATACGTAAGGGTACCGAACATTGTCTCGACCTTACCTGTTCCTTTATGAACAAACAATAATTCATCTCCATCGCCATTACGATAGAAGGTATCCATTCCTTTTGTGGGGTTAACCACCCCAATGAGCAAGTCCTCATTTCCAAGCAAATATTCTCGCCCACTTACTGCATCGCTTTCTTCTTGATGCATGGCCGTGCGAAAATGACGGTGAGTCAGTGCCCCCTGCTCCTCATATTCAGGGGTATAAGAACCGATCAGCTCCGCCTTAGAAACGGAGGTCGGCATATAATGATGGTATAGAATCGATTGAATGCCTGAAAAACCTTTGGTACCCATGACTTGCTCACGATACAAGGTGCCGTCTTCTTTTGAAAATTTAACATGTCTCTTTCGGGGAAGCTTCCCCATTTGTCTGTAAAAAGGCATCTTACGTCCCCCTTCCTAATCCTAGGATAGTTCCTACCGTACCGGAGCCTGTTGGTATTTTTTCCATGAGATTCATTACAGGTTACCTCTTCGCTCTTGTTCACGCTCAATAGATTCGAATAATGCCTTGAAATTGCCTTCCCCGAACCCTCTTGCCCCTTTTCGTTGAATAATCTCAATGAAAAGCGTAGGTCTATCCACAATTGGCTTGGTAAATATCTGCAAGAGGTACCCTTCATCATCACGATCGACAAGGATCTTTAATTCACGTAATCTCTCTATATCTTCATCAATCTTGCCTACACGCTCATTAAGCATGTCATAATAGCTATCTGGTGTGGCGAGGAACTCTACACCGTTTGCGCGTAAGGCAGTAACGGTATTAACAATATCATTCGTAAGCAGGGCTATGTGCTGTACCCCTGCACCGTTATAATAGTCGAGATATTCTTGAATTTGAGACTTTCTTTTTCCTTCAGCAGGTTCGTTGATGGGGAATTTGATTCTGCCCCCATTCGTCATGACTTTAGACATTAGAGCCGAATACTCTGTACTAATGTCTTTATCGTCAAAGTGGATCATGGCCTTAAAGCCCATAACATTTTCATAGTAGGAAACCCATTCTTCCATACTTTCTACATTCCCTACGACATGATCAATTCCAATGAGGTCTGTAGATTGGTAAGGAACGGTTGTTTCAATGGCTTGAAAGCCTGGCATGAACAATCCTTTGTAGTCTTGGCGCTCGATTATGGTATGAATGGTATCTCCATAAGTTCCAATGATGGCTTTTTTTACTGTTCCATGTTCATCTGCCAATATATGCGGTTCCATAATGCCTATAGCTCCGCGAGATATCGCCCCTTTGTAAACCTTCTCAACATCATCCACTCGAAGCGCTACATCCTTGACTCCATCCCCATGCTTCAGAACAAATTCCGCTACTGGATGCTTATCACTCAGCGTCCCGCTGATCACAAAACGAATGTGACTTTGCTCTAATACGTAGGAAACTTTATTTCGTTCACCTGTTTCCAAACCCGAATAAGCAACAGGCTTAAATCCAAAGGCTGTGGCATAGAAATGCGCGGCTTGCTTAGCATTGCCTACATAGAATTCAATGTAATCGACTTCTTGAACCGGAAAAAGATCTTGGGTGTTTGCTTTCCTTAATTCTTTCTTTTTCATCCTATATACCTCCTAAATTGTATTTACCGATTCGAAATTATCTCCATCATCAGTATATTCTAATGATCAAAAATTTGACAAATATGTACCTTAAAGGAGTTTTGCATATCAGTAGCGCTGCTTTAATGCAATAAAAAAGAGGGGTTTTATTGATGGATAATGTAATTGAGAAAAGTATTAGATTTTGTATAGTGGAAAGGGAGTTTTAAAGTTAACTATAAGAAAAACCGATCCATATTAGGGAGGATCGGTTTTTCACCTGTTGAATTTAATTTTGATTCGCTAACTCAAACAAGACCTCTTTCA
>JBEQAI010000300.1:0-4787 GCA_041640415.1 Ammoniphilus sp.
GTAATTCTTTGAGTGGACTTGTTGATTCCTTTGTAATCGGATGCTTTTGGTCCTTTATAGGACATGAAGAACATCAGGTCCCCACGCTTGAGGTTTTTCCAGTTGGTCGATGTCTGTCCCATCTTTTTTACGGCATCTGCCTGGGTGCGAGAGTTAGAAGGTAGGGTAATCCCTGCTCCTTCAATAAACGCTCGACGGACAAAGTCAGAGCAGTCAAACGTTTTGGTGCTAGAGCGGTTGGAACCGAACTCGTACGGAGTTCCGCGATACTTCATCCCCGCAGAGATGACTTTTTCCACGTTCACAGAAGAAGAGGGTACTGTTGTTTGAGTCGTCGTACTAGACAGACGCTTGGCCCCTAGATAGTATTTTAGAGCTACAGAAGAATTTAAGTCCATTTGCTGGACGGTTTTATAAGGCTGATACGCAATAATGAACTTTTGGTTGCCTGTATAGATACCGACAGCCATTAGGTCCGTAGGCCTTGTCCCGAAAAATAACAGGTCACCTGGACGAAGATTGGCCTTGTTTGTAATTAAGCTTCCTTCTTTGCTCAATGCTGCTAAATTGCTAGGTACTTTTACTCCTTCTTTACCAAGGAGATAAGATACAAAATAGCCGGACGTGTGATTGTCTATCGGATGCCCGATATAGGTTTTGGCTCGGTTAGCCGCTTTCTCGCCCACTGTTAGAGCAGCCGCATCAGCTGCAGCGCCAAAGACGCTGGAAAACAGGAGACCTGTGGCAAGGATCATGCTCATCATCTTTGTTTTTTTCATACTAACCATCCTTTAAGCGAGTATTTGGGGTCAGGATGTCCCCGTCCGTTAGAGGGTAACATGAAATACCCCATCTGGGTATGACCCAAATATTGCCTATATTGATAAAACCCCCAGTTTAAAGGGAAAATAAGAGATAAACCACCAGCAAAGGATGATTGTTTTGAACGCTGTTGTATTCGATTTGGAGCTCGTGAAGCGATATAGAAAAGGCCAATTAAGTGAAATTGTGGAAATTGGCGCTTGCAAGGTCGATTTAAAATTGGGAAAGATAACGGATCAATTTCAAATTTATATCAAGCCTAAGAGTGGATATGTTGCGAAGAGTACGAGGAAATTTATTAATATGACGAAGGAAGATCTGAAGCAAGCAGTAACCTTTAAAGAAGGCGTGGAGCGTTTTTCCCAATGGCTTGGTGAGGGGTATTACCTCTGTTCATGGGGGAGAGACGATCGCCTTCATTTTATTAACGAATGCTTGCGCAATCGGATGCGCCTGGATTGGCTTATAAACTATAACGATATTCAACAACAGATTGGCAAGATGTTAGGCATAACGAAAAATCAAGTAGGTCTTAAAACGGCATTAGATCTTGCTGGAATAGAGCCCCAAGGAATAGCACACAGGGGGATCGATGATGCGATCAATACCGCCGAATTATTAATTAAATATCTAAGTGAAGTTAAATTGCAGAAAAATAGCCTTACGTCAAAGGAAATTGCCCAGCATAAAAGAGCGCAGCGGCTTCGCCAGCAAGAAAACCGCAGTCACTCGAAAAATCCACCGGAGAGAGGACGCATGAAACCAAAAGATAGCGCTTAGAAACTTTATGAAATGATGATAGAATATCACTATCAATGAAGTAGATAGATGGGGAAAAAGTGAAATGAAGATTTTTGCTTGGTTAAGGGGTCAAAAAGAGAAAAAGACCGCTGTGACACAGGTTGTGGACGTCCCTCCCCTTCCTCCGTCTGATTATTGCATAGCCGACCACTTGGTCGTAACACGGTTAGGGAATTCCCATCATGGTCTCTACTCTGGTGAGGGAAGGGTGATTTTTTATAACTATTACTCCGGAGTCATTGTAGAAGCCGCGTTACAGGACTATGCAAAAGGAAATGCCATTAAAGTCGTATACAGCCCAGTGAGTTTTAAGAACTCTACGGTCATGGACCGGGCAAGAAGCAGGATCGGGGAACGGGAGCATAATCTTTACCATAATCAGAATTACAGCGAACAATTTGTAAGATGGGCTCGAGGGGGAGGGTTATGGTAACTCTTCTTTTTTTTTCGGCAAGGATCTCCATTTTGGTAGAGAGTATGGTAGAATGGTTGAAATACCAACCTTTAATACCAAAGCACTCGCGAAAGGAAGATTCGTAAATGGAAGCCAAATCAATGAAGGATTCAAGATGTGTTAAAATCAGCAATGTTTTTCCACCGGATACGAACAACCACAATACTTTATTTGGTGGGAAGCTGATGAGCATGATTGACGACATCGCTTCACTAGCAGCGAAGAGACATTCGAGAAGGGATGTTGTAACGGCCTCCACCGACTCCGTGGATTTCCTTAGACCAATTCATGCTGGAAACTCGGTATCGCTAGAGAGCTATGTTACCTTTACGGGTCGGACTTCCATGGAAGTTTTTGTTAAGGTTGTGACCGAAGATCTGAAAACGGGAGAAAAAAATATAGCAGCAACGAGCTTTTTAACGTTTGTTGCTTTGGATGATGAGGGCAATCCGACCGCGATTCCGAATATTTACCCAGAGACAGAAGAAGAAAAGAAGCTTCACAGTTCTGCACCTAGTCGTGCGCTTCGACGCAAGGAAAGAAGGAAGGCGAGCAGTGAGTGGGCTCTAGATTTAACCTTATAAATACGGAGAGGGTGTTCCCATGCTATTACGCAGCAGGGGACACCCTCTTATCGTTAATTATTGATTACTTTATCCAGCAAATGGGTGGCTTGCTCTCGCTCAATGCCTTTCACGAGAATCATTTCGCTGATGAGAATTTGTCTGGCTGTATTCAACATCATCTTATCGCCTGCACCCAGGTTTTTTTGTTTGCCAATGCGTGAAAGATCTCGGATGACCTCCGCTCCTTCATAGATATCGCCGGTCTTCATTTTGTTCATGTATATTCGTTGACGATGCAGGGGATTGCCGATAGGCTGAGATTCTCCATCATGAAAATAAGTAAGCACATTTTCCATGATATCGGCATCTACCACTTCACGGATTCCTAAATCTGTTGTTTTATTCTTAGGGATCATCACTTGCATATCTTTGAGAGGTATATTCATGACATAGTAAAGCTGCTTTTCTCCAAGGATTTCCTTTTCCTCAATGGCCTCAATCACAGCAGCACCATGCATTGGATAAAAAACTTTATCTCCAATCTCAAACATAAATCCACCTCCTCATATAATCACAACTTTTCAATTATAACACAAAACTCATTAAAAGTTAATATTTTAACATGATATTTTATTTTGTGTCAATCCATTTTTGGTACCGTTTTCAAGCGTTGCTTAACATTTTTTTTACACTCGCTTTATTAAATTTCAATAAACGACGTGTATATTTAGTCCTGTACCAAAAATAAACGGAGTGGGGTGCGAAACATCGTGAAAAAGATCAAGAAAGCGAGTAGTCTCTTAACGACGTTAGTCCTAGCAGTTGCATTAATAACAGGTTGCGGAGGAAGCACACAGCCGTCCAATGCTCAACAAAGTGGAGAACAACAGCAAGCAGGAAGCGAGAGCCAGTTAGAAAATAAATTAAGCGGCAATGTTGTTGTCGATGGATCTTCCACCGTGTTTCCTATTACGGAAGCAGTAGCGGAAGAATTCCTGAAGGTTCACCCAGACGTACGAACAACGGTTGGGGTATCGGGAACAGGCGGAGGCTTTAAGAAGTTTGTTGCTGGTGAGACGGACATTAACGATTCCTCTAGACCGATCAAGAAAGAAGAAGCTGAATTAGCGAAGCAAAATGACATTGAGTGGGTGGAGATCCCGATTGCTTTCGATGGTTTGTCTGTTGTAGTGAATCCTGCGAATGACTGGGTTGATCATTTAACGGCTGAAGAATTAAAGTTAATCTGGAACCCTGAGAGCACGGTAAAGAAATGGTCTGATGTCCGTCCAGAATGGCCAAATGAACCGATCAAACTCTATGGACCGGGCACAGACTCCGGAACATTTGATTATTTTACCGAAGCCATCATGGGCAAATCCGGACAAAGCCGTGCCGACTATACGGCTTCTGAGGACGACCATGTATTAGTTCAAGGTGTTTCTCAAGATAGATATTCGTTAGGTTACTTCGGTTTTGCTTACTATGTGGAGAATAAGGACAAGATGAAGGTTGTGCCTATCAAAGCCAGTGCAGATTCTGCCGCGGTTGAACCAACTCCTGAAAGCATCAATGACGGATCCTATACTCCGCTGTCCCGTCCGATGTTTATCCATGTGAATACCAAGGCTATGGCTGAAAAGCCACAAGTAAAGGCTTTTGTTGAATTCTATTTAGAACATGTTCCCGAGCTTTCTGAGTCTGTTGGCTATATTAAACTTCCGGATAATATGTATCAAGAAGCGGTAAAGTTAATAAAATAAAAAAAACTTCTATCGAAGTAAATCAGGGGAGCCAGACCGCCTTAAGAGGAAGTTTTTTATGCCGATAGGAAAGTCGGAGTTCACTTATAAACTTTTAAAGAACTTAAACTTTCCTATGCGGAAAAAATGAAAAGACGCACCTTCGGCACAGGTGCGTCTTTCGCTCATTTAAACGGGATAATCCATCTTGGAATTGGCGTAGATGGTTAGACGTTTGGAGGCTTGGTCATATTCTACGGAGCCGTCTCGGGTATAATACCAAGTCTTTTGATGGGTCTGTCCTTCCGTGACTTCAAAGATGTTCAATTCATCACGATGCTTCAGAATATCGTTGGCAAGGTTTTCATCGGATAGATGAATGTGAAATTGCCAGCAACCGTC
>JBEQAI010000301.1:0-4786 GCA_041640415.1 Ammoniphilus sp.
AGTTGGTCCCGGGGTTTAAGATGCGTATCGTTGGCTTGTCCGATTCGACGCTAGGTGACGAAGGGGTTGGATTAGAGTTCATTGCCACAAGCCAGCTTGCTACCCAACCTTGTACATTGTCTTTCTGTATTCGAATCCAGTCTCCTCGTTGCTCTAATATTAAGAGACTGTCGCCTGCATGCACCTGTCCAATGGCAGACTCATGGGTACCCGGTCCACTCCGGACATTAAGTGTAGCACTCTTGACTGTGGCTCGAGACTGTGAGGATGGGGCTGGGGCTGGTTGTATGAGGGCAGGTGGAGGTACTTCTTTTGTTAACCAGCCTGCCGTCCAGCCAATAGAACCGTCTGCTAAACGAATCTTAATCCAATCCCCTTGTACATCTAACCGGGCAAAGGCCTCATTCTTGGCCATCTGCCCTACCACAGGAAATGAAGTACTGGGTCCAGCGCGAATATTTAAGATCTCAATGGTAGGAGACACGTAAGCCGCAGGCGATGCCGGCTGCTTCACCTCTACATGCCAGGAGGCGACCCAACCTTTTTGTCCGTCAGGCAGAAGAATTTGGATCCAATTATCCTTCGTTTGGATAATCGGATAGCTTTCTTGGGCTTTCACCTGAGCAATGACTTTATGAGTTTGACTTGCGCCATCTCGTACGTTCAATGAGCTGACGGCAATCGTTACAGAACCTGCTTGCTGAGAGTTGGACAAAACAGCCAAAGGGATAAAACCTAATAGTAGGCTTACGCTTACGATCAGGCTGATGATCATCCTTCGATTACATTCAAGGTGCGACAATTGTGACAATCCTTTCTCCGTATAGAAATCGCATGAGAACTATTTCGCTGTTTGATTAGGGATCTCCTCTAAAAAACGAAGAAAAAATGGGTAAGATGGAAAGAATAAGGGTGAAAGCTGTAATCCATAAGGGGGAGTAGTCGTGAGACAAGGAGTTAAAGATGCGCAAATCGCACAAACCATTTTAACTGGAGAGAGTGCCGATCTGCACGATACAACCGTACAAATCGACGTCTGGGAAGAGGCTCAGGGAAGCAACATGTGCTTTGGAGAAGGGAGAGACCTTGCCAGGAGAATAGGCAGATGATAGAGTAAACGGGAAGCTTATCGTTTTTAAAGGAGAACCGCCATGCTTATTTACGTAACAGGGATTGAGGAAAAATGGGAGAGAGCGGTGGCCCATCTTATTGACCTGTTTTATGAGAACACTACGATTTCGTTCCAAGCTCTGGAACAAGCGCCGGATTTACAAATTGATATACAAATAATCTGGGATGAGTGGCCGCAGACGAAGGTGACCATCACAGATCGAGAAGGCCATAAATTTGAAAAAGCTTTAATCATAGAATGGAGTGAGGCTTTGGCTGAAGGGGAGCAACGGAAGCGGCTTAAGAGAGGCCTTAGCCAGACGCTTCTCTCTCTTCTGCAAGAGTTTACGGGAGTCGAACAGCCATGGGGAATACTTACGGGAGTAAGACCAACCAAGCTGATGCATAGCAAGCTCCAGATGGGGATCTCGAGGGAAGAGGTGCATCGGGAGTTTCAGGAAGACTATCTCGTTCAACCGGAAAAATCAAAGCTCCTTGAAAAAATCGTAGAGCGTCAACTAGCTGCTGTACCAGATCTTTACGATCTAAAAGATCAAGTGAGCATTTATATTGGAATCCCTTTCTGTCCGACTAAGTGTGCGTATTGCACCTTCCCGGCTTATGCGATTAATGGCAGACAGGGATCTGTAGATTCGTTCCTAGGTGGGCTTCACCATGAAATTCGGGAAATTGGGAAATGGCTCCGGGAGAAGGGAATCCCAATTACAACGGTTTACTTCGGAGGCGGGACGCCCACAAGCATTACGGCAGAAGAAATGAATGACTTGTATGAGCAAATGTATCAATCCTTTCCCGATGTCAATCGCATACGAGAAATTACAGTGGAAGCTGGAAGACCGGACACTATCACCCCAGACAAGCTGGATGTGCTAAAAAAGTGGGGAATCCACCGGATTAGCATTAACCCTCAATCCTATATCCAAGAAACCTTAAGAGCGATTGGACGCCATCATACCGTAGAGGAAACAATCGAGAAATTCAAGCTGGCTCGGCACATGGGTATGGATAACATCAATATGGATTTAATAATCGGATTGCCAGGCGAGGGATTAGAAGCATTCAAATATACCTTATCAGAAACGGAAAAGCTAAAGCCCGAATCTTTAACTGTTCATACGTTATCCTTTAAGAGGGCCTCCGAAATGACGCAGAATAAAGAAAAGTATCCTGTGGCAAGCCGTGAAGAGATTACCGAAATGATGAACCAAGCTCAAGCTTGGACTGAGAAGCATGACTATGCACCCTATTATCTATATCGCCAAAAGAATATATTGGGGAACCTTGAGAATATAGGCTATTCGCTCGCAGGCAAAGAGAGTCTTTATAACATTATGATCATGGAAGAGGCCCAGACGATTATCGGATTAGGCTGCGGTGCCTCAAGTAAGTGGGTGGACCCCAAGACAGGAAAGATTTCACGGTTTGCTAATCCGAAAGAGCCCAAAGCCTATAACGATAATTATGAGTACTATACATCAGTAAAAATTGAAATGCTTAACAAATTATTTTCATAGGTAAGGGAAAAAACTTGACATTAAAACTGCTTCTCAGTATGATAAAAAAAACTCTATCGGAGTAACTTCATGGAAGCCAGACCGCTATTAGAGGAAGTTTTTTATGCAGAACAAGGTGGATAACTCTAAGGGGTCCGTACTTTCTTGTTCTGTAATAAACAATTGAAAATTCGATCCTTTGAAGGGAACAGTACCCAAGATCGGTTAGTTCAGAGAGGAAGTGACCCGGCTGAAATCACTTCTCTACACTATTCTGGCGAAAGACATCCCTGAGGACCTCAAGTGAACGATTACACTCTAGTAGCTTGTTGGCGTGAGAACGTTATGCAATAAGCGAGAACAAGCGATACCATTTGTTCTTAATTAGGGTGGCACCACGGGAGAACATCTCTCGTCCCTGACTTTTGTCGGGGACGAGAGTTTTTTGTTTGTAAAAAAGATTTGGTTAGGAGGAAATCGGATGGCAATTCACATCCCCCGGGGAACTGCAGATGTACTCCCAGGCGAAGTGGAGTTATGGCAGTATATTGAGCAAAAAGCGAGAGAGATCTGCAAGCGATACAACTATCGGGAGATCCGTACCCCGATTTTTGAGCATACGGAGCTCTTTCATCGCGGCGTGGGAGAAACCACGGATATCGTAGAAAAAGAAATGTACACCTTTACGGACAAAGGCGACAGGAGCATTACCCTGCGTCCAGAAGGGACGGCAGCCGTAGTCCGTTCCTATGTGGAAAACAAGATGTACGGTGACCCTAACCAGCCGACGAAGCTGTACTATATTGGTCAGATGTTTCGCTATGAAAGACCTCAAGCAGGGAGAATGAGGCAGTTTACGCAGTTCGGTGTAGAGGCTATTGGAGCGCACCATCCTTCTATTGATGCAGAGACGATAGCTCTTGCCATGCGACTGTATGAAGAACTGGGAATCAAGGGCTTAAGCCTAGAAATCAACAGTGTAGGCTGTTCTACTTGCCGACCGATCCACCGGGAGCATCTCGTTGCTCACCTAGAGGAGAGAAAGGAAGAGCTCTGCGGAGATTGTCAATCCAGGTTGGAGCGTAATCCTTTGCGTATCCTGGATTGTAAAAATCCGACCTGTAAAGAGATTACAAAGGACGCTCCGAATATCACGGAACACTTGTGTGAGGATTGCTCCCCTCATTTTGAAGCAGTCAAGAAGCACCTGGATCAATTGGGCATTGCCTACACGGTTAACCCCAGAATGGTTAGAGGCTTGGACTATTATACGCAAACAGCTTTCGAGATTATGGCCGAGGGCTTTGGAGCCATTACCACGATTTGCGGCGGAGGGCGTTATAACGGTCTTGTGGAGCAAATTGGTGGGAATGATATGCCTGGCATTGGTTTTGCGATGAGCATTGAAAGAGTATTATTGACACTGAAAGCCCAAAACATTGAGTTGCCGGTACATACCCATCTGGATTGCTTTCTGATTGCGATGGGGGAAGCTGCGGAGATGAAATCCGTGGAGCTGCTCGATCAGCTTAGACAGCATGGATTTGCTGCAGATAAGGATTATGTAGGCAGGAAGATGAAAGCCCAGCTCAAAGCAGCAGATCGCTATGCTGCCCGCTACGTCCTTATACTTGGCGAGGATGAATTAAATAAGCAAGTAATTGTAATCAAGAATATGCAAACAGGCGATCAGCAGGAAGTTCCGTTTGCTGAAATGGTATCGTTTCTGTCTGCTCATTAGGTTTTTCGGACATTCGATCCGTTAAATGGGTAAAATTGCGAGGGATAGAAAGTAGAACGGACATCGATTCCGTTATATTTCTAAAACCCTGCTCTTGTTGACTGTTTTTGAGCAAATAACGAACTCAATGTCCGACAAAAGCTCGCGTTAATACCTGTGATTAAAAAAGGAGGAGAAGGAAAGTGGAGATGTATCGTTCACATCATTGTGGTGAAATTGGCAAAGAACATGTAGGTCAAGAGGTTACGTTAAGCGGTTGGGTACAAAAAAGAAGAGACCTAGGCGGTGTTATCTTCATTGATTTGCGTGACCGCAGCGGATTAGTTCAAGTCGTTCTGAATCCGGAGTACAATGTGGAAGCCCATGAGCGGGGAGACCGTATTCGCAGTGAATACGTGTTGACCTTAAAAGGGAAAGTGGT
>JBEQAI010000302.1:0-4760 GCA_041640415.1 Ammoniphilus sp.
GCGCTACTCTCGGATTCGGTTAAGGGTAAAACGCGGGTTCTTGTCCGAATGAACGGCTGATTCTCTTGAGAGCATGATTTCGGGATCGGGCCAAGATCAGGGAGTCATTGGCTCTCTATGGGGCATTAGTGCATCATAACCGTCGTATGACTCACTCAAATCGCCCACGATCCAATATCAGTGCATCATAACCGCCGTATGACTCACTCAAATCGCACCCAACCCCAAATCAGTGCATCATAACCGCCGTATGACTCACTCAAATCGCACCCAACCCCAAATCAGTGCATCATAGCCCCCGTATGACTCACTCAAATCGCACCCAACCCCAAATCAGTGCATCATAACCGCCGTATGATTCACTCAAATCGCACCCAACCCCAAATCAGTGCATCATAGCCCTCGTTTGACTCACTCAAGTCGGACCCAACCCCAAATCAGTGCATCATAGCCCTCGTATGATTCACTCAAATCGCACCCAACCCCAAATCAGTGCATCATAACCGCCGTATGATTCACTCAAATCGCACCCAACCCCAAATCAGTGCATCATAGCCCTCGTATGACTCACTCAAATCGCCCACGATCCAATATCAGTGCATCATAACCCTCAAGGTATGACTCACTCAAATTTACCCTCAAACCACCCACAGCCCTCTACCCCACCCCAACAACAAACGAAAAAAACTTGCCCCCACCAACCATCGGTGCTGAGCAAGTCTTTTTCTTTATCTAAATAGATTTAGTCGGTCAAGCCGCGCGACAGCTTCCTTCAGTCGCTCTTCACCCGTGAGCAGGCCAACTCGAACATATCCTTCGCCGAAGGATCCGAAGCCTTTCCCCGGGGCTACTACGATATGGGCTTCTTCCAGCAGCTTGTCCGCAAAGGAAACGGAGGTATAGCCATCCGGAACTGGGAGCCAAGCAAAAAACGATCCTCTTGAAGGCTGCGCTTTCCAGCCAATCCCATTCAACCCCTCAAAGAATACATTCCGCCGGCTTTCGTACGTAGACACCAGTTGTCTGACGCAATCCTGAGGAGCAGTTAAGGCATGGGCTGCCGCCATCTGTACCGCACCGAATAAGCTTACAAACAGATGATCTTGCAGTAGGTTGACTAGGCGAACAACCTCGCGATTTCCAACCACGAACCCTACTCTCCAGCCCGCCATGTTATACGTCTTCGATAAAGTATACACCTCTACTCCGACTTCCTTGGCCCCAGGAGCCTGCAAGAAGCTAATCGGCTTCTTGCCATCGAACCCGATGGCTCCATAAGCGAAATCGTGACATACCACGACCCCATGCTTCCCGGCAAACCGAACCGTTTCCTCAAAGAAGGAAAGAGGAGCGGTTGCTGCGGTGGGGTTATTAGGATAGTTCAAGAACATCAGCTTCGCTTTGTTCAGATCGTCTTGAGAGATCTCATTAAAGTCCGGAAGATAGGCTGCTGACTCTCGAAGAAGCATAAAAGACATTTCTGCTCCGGTTAGAGCTACCCCAGACCAATAGTCCGGATATCCGGGATCTGGAACTAAGCAAACGTCTCCTGGATTCAATAAAACCTGGCAGACTTCGATGAGGCCTGTTTTCCCTCCAAAAACAATCGCTACTTCCTGTTCGGGGTCTAAGTCAACATCATGCTCAGCCTTATACCAATGAGCCATCGCTTCTTTTAATTCTCTTCTCCCTTGAAAAGGAGAATATTTATGATGAGTAGGATTGGCCACCGCCCGTTGCATTTCCTCGACAATATGTGCAGGGGTAGGCTGGTCGGGGTTCCCTTGCCCTAAATTAATGATATCGTGTCCCGCTTTTACGGCTTGACTCACCTTGGCTACGAGTGTAGCAAAGAATTGCGTCGGCAAACCTTTCATGATATCCGCTGATTCGATTTTCATCCTATCATGCTCCTCTTAATTTTTGCGGAGTCGCTTGGCCACGTAGTTTCCGATGGACTGAACTCCTTGTACGATGATAACAAGAAGGACAACCGTCCAAAACATCACGTCGAGTTCCCAACGCTGATATCCATAACGGATCGCTAAATCTCCTAGTCCCCCTGCACCAATCACCCCGGCCATGGCGGTTGCACCAATCAGTCCGATCGTGGCAATCGTTAAGCTAAGGGTAATCGCGGGTCTCGCTTCTCTGATCATGACGCGCCAGATAATCTGGTTTCGGCTGGCTCCCATGGCTTTAAACGCCTCAATGACTCCAGCATCTACTTCAAGAAGAGCCTGTTCAATTAATCGCGCGATATACGGAGCTGTATAGACGACAAGCGGAACAATCGCTCCTTTAACCCCAATGGAAGTCCCCACAATAAACTTGGTAAACGGAATAATAGCGACCATAAGGATAATAAAAGGAATGGAACGGAGAATATTGATCACGACATTCATCACATTATAAACAATAGCATTCTCATAGATATGCTTCGGTCGGGTCACTACAAGCAATACTCCTAAAGGCAATCCGATCAAGGTGGAAATGGACAAGGCATAGAATACCATCCACCACGTTTCAACGATTGACGTTAAATATAGACTACTTCGGTCAAACAAACTAGTCAACATCATGCAGCACCTCCACCGTTAAGCCTTCTGCTTGTAGATATTCAATGGCTTCCCGAATCACAGCCGCTTCCCCATTTAACTTGAGGATTAAGCTCCCAAAAGTCGTATCCTTAATCTGTGTAATATTCCCAAACAGTATGTTTGGACGCAACGGAAAGCGTGTCGCGAGCTCTGCAAAAAATGGCTCAGTCGTGTCTTCACCGATAAAAGAAACGCGGATGAGTTCACCATTCGCTCTTTCCCGTTGAAATTTGAGCTGCAGGCTTTCCGGTAGATTGATATCAAAGATATTCTTAATAAAATTGCGTGTCGTTTGCGTTTGTGGTTTGGAGAAGATATCCAACACACTGCCCTGCTCGATGACTAGCCCGTTTTCCATGACCGCCACACGATCACATATTTTCTTGATCACGTGCATCTCATGCGTAATCAGCATGATTGTGATGCGCAGCTTTCGATTAATATCAAGCAAAAGGTCTAAGATGGAATCCGTGGTTTGGGGATCCAACGCAGAGGTGGCTTCATCGCAAAGCAAAATCTCCGGATCATTTGCTAAGGCACGAGCGATGGCTACCCTTTGCTTTTGCCCACCAGACAATTGAGAAGGATAAAAGCTTCCTTTATCCGCTAACCCTACAAGTTGAAGCAAATCCGTCACTTTTTTCTCTATTTCCTTCTTCGGGGCATTCACGAGTCTCAGAGGAGCAGCGACATTTTCGAATACCGTACTGGAGGATAAGAGGTTAAAGTGCTGAAAAATCATCCCGATCTTCCGGCGTGCTTCTCGCAGCGGCTTCTCCGCAAGGCCTGTCAGCTCCACTCCATTCACCATCACGGAACCAGAGGTAGGAGTCTCTAACAGATTTACGCATCGAATGAGGCTGCTTTTTCCAGCCCCGCTATATCCAATCACGCCAAAGATTTCGCCTTTCTGAATTTCGATATTTACATTCTTAACGGCCTCAACTTGCCGTCCCGCTTGATCATAGGTTTTATATAGGTTTTTGAGTTTAATCATGAAGCTGAAACCTCCTGTCTAAAAAATAGAAAGGACCTCCAGTAAGGAGGCCTCTTTTCTTTTCAAATTACCAACCTGGCACTACAGAGCCTTGGAATTGTTCTTCAATGAACTGTTTTACTTCATCAGACTGATAGGCTTTTACAAGCTGCGCAATTTCCGGACGGTCCTTGTCTTCTGTACGAACAGCAATCAGGTTTACCCATGGAGAATCCTTTGGCTCAATGAAGATCGAATCGTTTGTTGGGTTATAGCCATGCTCCATCGCAAAGTTCGTATTGATTGCAGCTGCAGCTAAGTCATCAAGAGCTTTAGGGATAAATGCTGCTTCTAGTTCTTTGAACTTTAGATTTTTAGGGTTTTCAACGATATCATGAATGGTGGCTTTTACGCCAACCCCTTCTTTAATCTTGATTAATCCGGCTTGCTCAAATAATTGAAGAGCGCGCGCTCCGTTCGTTGGGTCATTAGGCAATCCAAGCTCAGCTCCATCGGCAAGCTCTTGAACATCCTTAACCTTAGTGGAGTAGATCCCCATTGGGAAGTTAATGGTGTTGGCTACTTTGATCAAATCAAGGTTGTGATCGGTCTTGAATCTCTCAAGGTACGGCTCATGTTGGAAGATATTCGCATCCAATTGGCCTTCTGCAAGCACTTTATTAGGTTGAACGTAATCGTTAAACGATACGATCTCGATTTCTAATCCGTCTTTCGCTGCAACTTCCTTTACTTTTTCCACGATTTCTTCATGCGGTCCTGCAGTAACCCCAACTTTAATCTTCGCTACTTGGCCGCCTGCATTCGCATCGCTAGCTTCGGTAGCCTTATCCCCTGAAGTGCCGCATCCCGCAAGCAAGGATACTGCTAGAATTGAAGTCGTTAATACTTTCATCCATTTTTTCATCTTCTTAACTCCCCTTTTATGTTTGTTATACTCAGGAGAACGAACCTTTTTATCGTCATGACCAGGGCCCATAGGTTCTGACAAATAAAAAACCTCTTCGAGAGAAGAGGTTCGACGTGTAAAAGTCACGGTTACGCTCTTATCTACCAGGACATGCCTTAAGTCCTGTGGAATTGGCACAGCATCTTCGAAATTGAAGATCCGCTGCCGGGTTTCATCGGGCCAGTCCCTCCACCTCTCTGGATAAGGCGATAATCCC
>JBEQAI010000303.1:0-4746 GCA_041640415.1 Ammoniphilus sp.
TTTCAATCTACTTTATTAATCATGAGATCGAGAAGCGGATCGGGCAACTAAACAAAACGGCATAAAAAAAACTCCAATCGGTAAGTCAAATTAGTGAACTATATTTCTATCCTATTCGGCAAAAAAAAGAGTTCCATCAGGAACTCTTTTTATTGATTAATCCTATTTCTTTCCATTTCTGCTTCCAACACCCGAGCCGATGACTCAAGGAAATCGGTGTATTCCTTCCCATATAGATCACGTGTAACGGCCAAACCAAACTGCAAGAGCTGTCCGTACTCCAATCCAAGGATATCTCTTTGTTTTTGTAAAACGGCAAGCAACTTATATGTCGAAAAATCGTCTTCAATCGCAATCTTCTCGCGCAAAGCTCGTCCTTTTTCAGTTAAATAGACCCTAGAAGCCCGTTTGTCATTCCGCAATCTTTCTTTTCGGACCAGATCCTTTTCCTCTAATTTATCAATTAGGTGCATAGCTGTGGAAATATGCCATAGCCCTAGATTCGCCACTTCCGTAATGGTGCTGCCATCACGAAAATAGAGAATCCAAAGCAGATGTTGCTGAGGAGAGGTCAAATCGTGCTGTTTCGCCTGCTTTGTCCAATCCTCTTCTAACGTCTTATACATGGCACGGACAACATTCATCATAATATGTAAATCACCGGAAATTCTGGTATCTTTTTCTGCCATTATTAAGCTAAGACCACCTTACTTTAATTTTATATACTTAATATTTAATAATTCTCCTTTATCAATAAAAAATCCTTCCTTAATGGAACTCATTTTCTTATTATTCTTTGCTATTTTTCGACGAGGAAAACAAAAGGCGCTCGTACATTTCAAAGAATCGGTCCAACGTTCTTTGGTATTGTTCTAACGTAGTTGCCCAGGAGCTTAGATAATCTTCTCCTTGTTGCGTAATGGAATAAATTCGTTTAGCAGGACCGCCTGATGTTGTATCCCATTGTGAGTGCACGAGGTTTTCCTTTTCCATCTGCCTCAATGTCCGATATACATACCCCTGATCAATAGATTCAAATCCAAAAGAAACCAATTCCTGGATTAACTGGTAGCCGTGAACCCGCAGATCCCGAAGCAGAAGCAATAAGCAGGGGATAAGCAAGTTCTTCCTTGCCGCAATGCCTCCCAGCTTATCGTTCTGTAGTTTCTCCATATCAGACATTCTGTCCTCTCCCCCCAAAACCTTTTATCTGGCATACTCCTCACGTGATCATTGTATTACCTGATTAGTTATTATATGCCTATAATACCTATAATGCCGAAAAAGCACCCAATTTTAGTCATCGAATGGTGTTGAATAGGCTCAAATGGTGCCAACTTAAACAAGGATCCGACAAGCGATCACTGTTATTTCCATCATACCACAAATCAAAATAGTTTGATATAAATGACAATAAAGGTTATGGTTACCTATTTGCACAATCATATTTATCCTTTTTATTTATGCGCAAAGCATTATTGGCACCGTATAAGAGTAAAGGAAACCGCACAAGCCTTAAAAGGGACAGGGTTCCGTTCCTGCCATCAACCATCGGGGGCATTTCTGATAAAATTAAACTTTATTAGAAATGATGGTTTACCCCTAGATATTAAGTTAGGGGAACTAGTTGCACTGATTAAAAATTCTAAGTCTGATATCAATTTATGTCTGTCAAGGGAAAAAGCCTTGCCCCTCTTTCAAGGATCTAAGAGGCAAGACTTTTTGAGTTAATCTTCCATTGTGGATAAGTCTCCTGTCGGGAGACCTAATTCCCAAGCCTTTAGTACTCGGCGCATGATTTTTCCAGAACGTGTTTTAGGCAGCTTAGGCCTAAACTCAATTAGGCGAGGAGCTGCATGGGCAGCTAATCTTTCTTTTACGTATTGGGTTATGTCCGCTTTAAGCTGTTCGCTTTCCTCATATCCTGTACGCAAGGTAATAAAGGCTTTAATCACTTCCCCGCGAAGAGGGTCCGGCACGCCAATTACACCTGCCTCCGCAACAGCTGGATGTTCCACCAATTTGCTCTCTACTTCAAACGGTCCAACTCTCTCGCCAGAAGTGTTAATCACATCATCCACACGACCCTCGAACCAGAAATATCCGTCTTCGTCTTGATAAGCAGAGTCTCCGCTGACATACCATCCCGTCATGAAATATTCCTGATACTTTGCTTCGTTGCCCCAGATCTTCCTCATCATTGCCGGCCAAGGCGGCTTAATCGCTAAATTCCCCATCGTATTCGGAGGAAGCTCGTTGCCTTCATTATCGATAATAGCTAGTTGAATACCTGGTAATGGCTTGCCCATTGAACCCGGGCGCATTGGCATATTGCGATAGTTCGCACAAATCGTAGAGCCGGTCTCTGTCATCCACCAATTATCGTGGATACGCTGCCCTAGAACATCCAAGCCCCACCGAATAACTTCTGGATTCA
Organism: Ammoniphilus sp.; assembly: GCA_041640415.1. Taxonomy (GTDB): domain Bacteria; phylum Bacillota; class Bacilli; order Aneurinibacillales; family RAOX-1; genus YIM-78166. The sequence goes on from JBEQAI010000303.1 coordinate 2,438, forward strand.
ATGGCTCTCCTGCGGAAAGAACATGGCGAAGAGAGCTTAAATCAAGGGTTCTCGGTAATTCATTGCCTTCTCCCATTAACATGCGGAATGCAGTAGGAGCACTGAACCAGACCGTAACCTTATACTTCTCCAGGGTGGCATACCAATCCGCTGGTTTAAAACGGCCTCCTCGCAATACGATGGAAACCCCATTCAGCCATGGAGCCCACATACCGGCTGAGGTACCCGTAACCCAGCCTGGATCCGCTGTACACCAATATATATCGCCTTCTCTTAAATCGTAGACCCACTTGCCCGACATTAACTGGTGGATCATCGCATCATGAACTTGATAAACGCCCTTGGGCTTTCCTGTAGAGCCGGATGTATAGTGCAACAACATGCCGGACTCACGCTCGACCCACTCTATAATATAGTCATCCGATACGGATAGAAGATCTTCAAAACGAATTTGTCCCGCAGGCAGTTCTTCCTCTTCGCTGCCTACAAGAATCACATGCTTCAGATCAGGTAATTGAGCTATCGGGATTCGCTTCAGCAATTGGGGCGTGGTCACTACGGCTACTGAGCCGCTATCGAGCAAACGATCTCGGACTGCTTCTTCCATAAACGCTTCGAATAGCGGACCCGCAATGGCGCCAATGCGAACAATTCCCAATAACGCGGTATATAATTCCGGGCTTCTCGGCATGAAAATGAACACCCGATCCCCCTTAGATATGCCTAACTGCTTTAAACCGTTTGCAAATTGGCTAGAGAGCTGTTGAAGCTGAGAGTAGGTATATTCCTCCTCACGAATCCCGTCAGTATAGAATAACGCTGTCCGCTCTCCTCTTCCCTCATCTACGTGTCGATCAATGGCTTCATATACGATGTTAACCTTGCCCGTCTTCGACCAGCTAAATGCTTGCTCAACATTTCCCCAGTCCATCGTGCTAACGGCTTGATCATAATCCTTTAAGTTTGCGCTTTCATCAAGCATGAGAATTTGGTCTTGTCGAATAGTCATTGCAACTCTCACTCCCTCACTTTAGATATCTGTCTCTATGTTATATAACAATTCTCTATGTTTACAACAATTCCTGCTGTACTTTTTAAAAAATATAAAAGACAACTTGGCTGGAATCCAATCCAGAATTTGATGTCCCCTTTTTGTTTGAATATGTTATATAATCACAAGTATATCTTTTAGTATAGAAAGAGTGATATATCATGGTATGGATTATTGTATTGTCTATTTTGTCCCTTATCCTCTTCTATGCTTATCAAAATACAAAGCAGGTTGTATTTACTCGCATTACCCTGCCAATCCAAAAAGCATGGAACGGGGATCTGAAAGTATTGCATTTATCTGACCTTCACATGGAGAACCTTTCGATCAGCCCTGACAAACTATATAACGACTTGAAAAACGAGCACATTGATTTGATTGCTTTAACAGGCGATTACCTAGATCGGGCAAGAAGTATTCCTAAATTCATGGAATATATCCGCGTTCTAAAAAAGCTTCAGACTACTCACGGTATCTATGCTGTTTTCGGTAATCATGACTACGTTCTTAAAGATAAGGATTTTAATCGCATGAAAAAGGCCCTGATGGATGAGGGCATTCATGTCCTGGTAAACGAAAACCGTTCTATTGAACACGCAGGCAAACCTGTTCATATCGTCGGCATCGATGATCACAGCACTAAGCGCAGCGACATTGCGCAAGCGTATCGCGATGTGGCCGATGGAATTGTGCTCGTCTTAACTCATGATCCCAACATCGTCTTGAAGATGGACGGATACCATTACGATTATTTGCTGAGCGGTCATTTCCACGGGGGACAAATCCTCTACCCTAAAGCTTATCATTTAGCAAAAATGGGCAAGCTTCCTCGAATGAATATGATTAAAGGTTTGCACTATCATGATAAAAAAGCCTTCTATATTAGCGAAGGTCTTGGGCAAACGGGTGTTAACATTCGTTTAAGATCACGCCCTGAAATCACACTTCATACCTTAACTGCTGGAGAATAGCCTTGAACCATTTCTTTGGTTCAAGGCTTTTTTAAATGGAATTATCCACCATCATGATTCCCGCACAAATTACCCATGATATCCTTAAGAACTAAATTCTTGAGGTGAATGCTATGTGGATCCGCTACTTTCTGTCCTTCTCCCTTGTTGCTTTCTTATTCGCTTTAGCCGTAACCCCTTTTTGGAATGTACCCCCTATTCCTCAAGAGGGACCGGACCTTCTTAGAATCAATTACATCGGCCAAGTACACGAGACGGTTGAAGCCTTAAATCACAGTCCACATATT
>JBEQAI010000304.1:0-4732 GCA_041640415.1 Ammoniphilus sp.
CCATTTGTATTGTCGCTTCGTTTCATCCATCTCCAGCTTGGTTTTAGGGTAGCGACCTAAGATAAGATTCTTAGCTACCTTCGTAAAGCGATGTTGGATTAGCTCGAAGGTTAAGTCCTTGGTCGCTGTGGCAGGAAGGGCGCGCGATAGCCTCTCAAACAAGTCCTGATAGCCCTCTTTCCACCCGTCAAATCGGTATAAGGGGGCAGCAATAAACCCTAAAGGATAACCCGCTTCGGCGACTTTTTTCGCGGCTTCAATCCGGTCCAAGAAAGAAGAGGTAGCGGGCTCGAAATTTCGGATGACATAGTCCGCATTTATACTGAAACGAAAACGAGTGTGACCATTATGCTTCGCGTCCAGCAAAGAGTCTACATTTGCAAACTTGGTGACAAAACGAAGACGGCCCAGCTCTTGTTGACCGAAGAATTCAATGGTCTTTTTTAACGAACCAGTAATATGTTCAATCCCCACAGGATCGGAAGTACAAGCGGCTTCGAAGCGAGTAATTTCAGGTGCCCGCTCTCGCATATATTTTTCTGCTTGACCGTAGATCTCTTCAAGGTTGACATAAACACGGATGTAGGGCTTGGTTCCTACATTGGTATTGAGGTAGCAGTAGTGACAGTGGGCCATACAGCCTGTAGCTAAAGGAATGGCATATTCAGCCGAGGGCTTGGAAGGCTCAAATTTCAAAGATCGCTTAACGCCTATGACAAGGGTACGCTTAGCATTTCGGTACCACTCGGGCGACCCCGATTCTCCTTGAATGCCGCGAACTTGATTATGTGAGGTGGTCATTTGAATCGGGATATTGGTTGCTTTATATTTGGCCATCAATTCTTTTCCCAGCTCGTATTCCAGGGCTTGAGGCTCAAAAAACACAACATCTGGGACAAAGGGTTTATTGACATGCTGTACCTCTTTTTTTTCGAGGACGAGAGTAGACAAGTTGGATCACCTCATCGTTATTATTTCATTAAAGTAATGAAATTCACTTGATTCAAGGTGGCAACATAAGGTAATATTAGTCTTGCTGAATAGGGACAAAAATGGTGGTTTTGGGGGGATTTGCATGCCAACTCCAAGCATGGAAGATTATTTGGAGAAAATTTATACACTCATCGAAGAAAAAGGATATGCCAGAGTATCTGATATTGCTGAAGTTCTTTCGGTACACCCCTCTTCTGTCACTAAAATGGTCCAAAAGCTAGATCAGAATAAATATCTTGTCTATGAGAAATACCGAGGTCTGGTTCTTACCGCCAAGGGTAAAAAAGCAGGCAAGCGCCTGGTCGATCGACATGCGTTATTAGAGGACTTCCTCCAGATTATTGGGGTTCCTGAAGAACAAATCTATCATGATGTTGAGGGGATCGAGCATCATTTGAGTTGGGATGCCATAACGTGCATCGAATATCTAGTGCAATATTTTAACGAGGATCCTTCAAGGCTTCAGGACTTGCGCCAGCTGAAGGAGCTGGACGAACAGGTGGATCCCGATAAGAGTAAAGAGGAATAAAAAAAAGACCTACCAGATTAATGTCTGATAGGTCTTTTTTATACTCATTCCTAATGAAAGTGACTTCGATTTTGGTTTTCCTTGCTGGACTTGCCTTTTTTATTACCTTCGATTACTTTAAAGGGAACGTCACGGGTGGGTTTCTTCAGCCGTGTCAGCTTCTGCATGTCACTAGAAGTCATCTTTCCCTTTTTCTTTTGGCTCTTCAGGGCTTTTTGGTAACCTTTATCCGTTGGTCGTTTCGGTTTCATGAAGCGCGAAAGGAGATAAATGATACCTACCGTAAAGGCAATGCTGACAAAGAGCGTTGTAGGGTTGGTCTGAAGAATTTTCACTAGCCCGATCGCAGCTAGTGAAAACAGTACGATGAAAAATAGTTTGGTGTTGTTGGTCAAAGGGCCTCACCTCATCTTCACTTATGGGAATTACGTATATCCCAAGCTTTATCATCAACCCGTAGTTGCTATACGTTGCTGGAGCTCTTTTCCTTGATCTAGTTCTATCATTTTGTTGAAGGATGCGATAGCTACCTCTACTTGCTTATCCTCCGGCTCCTTGGTGGTAAGCTTCTGCAGCCAGAGACCTGGGTAGCCTAGTAAACGCAAGAGGGGTACATCCCTCAACTTATTGGAGAATTGCAGTACCTCGTATGATACGCCAATGACGACGGGAAGAAGGAGGATACGCTGATAGATTCTTTCCCATAATGTGTCATATTGAAAGAATGAATAAATAACCACACCTACAAGGACCGTGAATATAATAAAGCTGCTTCCGCAACGATAATGAAGGGTAGAGGACTTTTGAACATTCTCTACCGTTAATTCAACACCGGCTTCATAGGTATTAATTACTTTATGTTCAGCACCATGATATTGAAACAATCTTTTTATCAGCGGAGTCTGCGAAATGGCAAATAAATAAACCAGTAAAAGCAGAATCTTAATAGCACCTTCGATCAGATTCTGAAGAATATTGTTGGTTACCCATCGAGTAAACAGCACATCTGCCAATACAGCTGGAGCTATTGTAAAGATGAGCTTACCAAAAATAAAAGAAAGTACACCAACCACAGCGACGCCTAGAACCATGGTTAGATTCCAGGAAGATTCTTTTTCTTCGTCTTTTATTTCCTCTCCAGGGTCTACATCATATCGTTCCGTAGAGAAATTAAGATGCTTAGAGCCGTTGGCGCTAGCTTCAATCAAACCGACGATGCCTCGGATAAAAGGAATTTTCTTTAGCTTGTTCAGTGTTGCATTGGATTTTCGTTCCTCTTCGAAATATTCGATGGAGTCGTCCTTCCTGCGGATGGCGGTCACGATGACCTTGCGCCCGCCAAACATGACGCCTTCAACAACGGCTTGCCCTCCGTATGCATTCGGTTTTTGCTGTGACAAGGGGGTATCTTCCTTTCCTGCCTGCTTCCCAAAAAGGAAGGGAAATAGTGTATTTCCTCTTATTTTACATCATTTTGGGCTCGTATTACCAGTGGATTATACCCGATTATTTGTAAATTTTTGTGAGGTAAATGGAGGGAGGGGCAAATGTGAACAATTAGCAACATTTTCCGATTGCACTTGTATAAAGGAGGATAAGATAAGTAATATGAGAGTTGGAGGGGGTGAAAGAATGAAGCGCTTATTTTCAATAGTATTAAGTTTATCATTGATCGGTGCACTGGCTGCTTGCGGCGGGGGTCAACAGGCAGCACCTGCGCCGGCGCCTGCAGAACAGCCTGCAGCAGAACAGCCGACTGCTGGAGGAACGGTGGATGCGACGGCAGCTGAAGCGAAATATAACCAAGCTTGTGCAGCCTGTCATGGCAATGACTTATCCGGTGGAATGGGACCTGGGCTTCAAAAGGTGGGATCCAAGCTTTCCCAGGATGAAATCTTAGCGGTGATTACGAAGGGGAAAGGCAGCATGCCTCCTAAATTGCTGCAAGGAGCGGATGCTGAGCTTGTAGCAGCATGGTTGGCAGATCATAAATAAAGAATTCGAGCCAGGATGGTTTTTCCCATTCTGGTTTTTTGTTTTTTCTGAAGGGCAGGGGGGCATACTAGGGGTGAATAATCGACGGAGGTTTTTATTTCATGACTGAAGAAACGAAAAATGATGTAAACCAGCGGAAGCTCAGATCTGCTTTCCTAATAGGAGCGGTAGGAGGGACATTTTGGGCTTTCGTTGGTTATGCGGCCTATTTTATGAATTTTACCAAATTGGGACCCTCCCTGTTTGTTAAGCCCTTTATTCCACAAGAGTCATTGGATCAGCCATTCGCTCACTTTATGGGGATTGGGGTTGCGATTGTACTTTCCATCCTCGTTTCTCTTGCTTATGTGTTCACCCTCTCGAAATTTTATAGTCCGCTTATTGGAGTGGCCTTGGGTGGCGGAGCCTTTCTCTTCTTTTTTTATGCCGTTAGCCCTTTGTTAGGTTTAACCAGACAACCGATTCATCTGATTGGTATGAATACCTTCGCGACGGAGCTTTGCTTATTTATTCTTTGGGGATTGTTTATTGGGTTTTCGCTGTCTGCGGAGTTTTCTAGCAACAATAACGCTGTAAGATAGTATTCAAAAAGATGGGCTTATGATAAAATGGGCAAGGTAATTCCCTCTTTCTCCAATAAATAGGAGATGGGTGACCAGTGGAAGGGGAGGTCAGCTAGGATGAAGGAACGGTTAATAGAGCTGCGACGACGTATGGAAGAGAAAGAATTGGATAGCTTGATTATTACGAGTCCTTACAATCGCCGTTACATGAGCGGATTTACGGGAAGTGCAGGCTACCTTGTAATCACGTTTGAGCATGCCTTGCTTATTACAGATTTTCGTTATATTGATCAAGCAAACGAACAGGCTCCAGATTGGAGCGTGATCCGGCACGAAGCATCGATTGTAGATGAAGTGGGAACTCAGTTAGCGAAGGTAGGAGCAAAGAAAGTGGGGTTCGAGAAGCAGTTTGTTTCCTTTTCTTTGTATGAAAGCTTAAAAGCCAGCCATGATCAAGCAGAGTGGATTGGCATTCAGGGAATGGTGGAAGAGCTCAGGATGGTCAAGACAGCAGACGAGATTGCTGTTATTAAGCAAGCTTGTGAGATTGCTGACCGTACATATCAACATATTTTGGGTTATATCCGGCCCGGGGTATCGGAGTTGGAGGTTTCCCTAGAGCTGGAGTTTCATATGCGGAAGTTGGGTGCCA
>JBEQAI010000305.1:0-4725 GCA_041640415.1 Ammoniphilus sp.
TTGGCCGAACTAAAGCCGGTCTTAATCGGTCCACTTTTCGCTATACCCGAGGCTGCAAAAGCTGCCAAAGCAACCGGAGGCGTAATGTCCGCTAGGATACCGAAATAGAAAGTGAACATATGAGCAGCTAAGGCCGGCTTCCCCAGGGCGATGATTGCGGGTGCCGCTATAGTTGATGTAATAATGTAGTTCGCCGTTGTCGGCGTTCCCATACCCAAGAGCAAGGATGCAATCATGGTTAAGAACAAGGTAAGCAGGACAATGCCGCCTGATAAAGAAAGCAAACCATTGGCAAACTTCAGTCCCACACCCGTAAGGGTTACAACCCCAACAATGATCCCTGCTGTAGCGGTAGCAGCCGCAACGCCCAAAGCCGATCTTGCTCCTTGCTCTAAGGCTTGAATAATATCGGTGAAAGACATCCTTGTTTCTTTACGGAGTGCCCCAACAAGAATGGTGGTCAGGATTCCATAAAGAGCAGCTCGAACAGGCGACACGCCCATCATAAGAAAAGCAATAATCGCAATGATGGGAAGGAGCAAGTAAGATTTCTTGGCCACTTCCTTTTTATCGGGAAGCTCTTCTTGACTTAGTCCTCGAAGTCCCAAGCGCTTAGCCTCTAAATGGACCATCAGCCATATTCCTGTAAAGTAGAGTACCGCCGGAATCGCTGCAGCCTTGGCGATCTCCCAATAGGAAATCCCTGTGAATTCAGCCATCAAGAAGGCTGCCGCTCCCATAATCGGCGGCATTAGTTGTCCCCCTGTAGAAGCTGCCGCTTCTACTCCTCCAGCAAACTCTTTCTTATAGCCCAAGCGCTTCATCATGGGAATGGTAAACGAGCCTGAGGTCACCACATTCGCCACAGAGCTCCCGCTGATGGTTCCTTGCAGCGCACTGGAAAAAACGGCTACTTTAGCAGGACCTCCGATCCTTCTCCCCGAGATGGCCATCGCCAGGTCATTAAAATAAGCACCTACCCCCGTTTTCTGCAAGAATGCACCAAACAGCAGGAATAAGAAGATGAAGGTGGCCGAAACGCTGAGCGGTGTACCAAAAATCCCTTCCAGTGTAAAAAACATATGACTGATTAAGCGTTCCAGAGACACCCCCCGATGGGTAAAGAATCCTGGCAAGTGGTTGCCATAGAGCGCGTAGAGCATAAACACGACGGCTATCACAACAATCGGAATCCCAACTACCCTGCGAGTAGCCTCTAATACCAGGAGGATGACGATGCCTCCGATAAGGAAATCTATCTTGTTGAAATTCCCTATTCTCGAGATAATCTGTTCGAAGTTATACAGCCAATATAAGCTTGTTCCCACGGATAAGAGGGAAAGCAACCCGTCTGACAGGGCTACTTTGGACCGATCTCCCTTCTTTGTCGCCGGAAACAGCAAGAAAATAAGACCTAGGGCAAAAGCTAAGTGAATGGAGCGATGAATCTGGGCTGGCGGTGGCGGAAAGATCGATGCATACAGCTGATAGATGGAAAAGCCCACCGCAAGGAAGGTGACCAACCAGCCCATTTTTCCTTTTAGATTTCGATAAGTGGATTCTTTATCATACTTCGTTAACAATTCTTCATTGGCTTGTGCTGTCATGTTTTATTTCTTAATCCCTTTTTCTTCAAAATATTTTGCTGCACCAGGATGAACCGTTAGGCTGACACCTTGCAATGCCTGATCTAGCTTGATTTCTCCTGCTTTTGCATGAACGGTTTTCATCTGCTCTAGATTCTCATATAAAGCCTTGGTCATCTCATAAACCACTTCTTCATCCAGCTCTGCTCTTGTGACTAATTGGGCCTTCACTGCTACCGTATTAATCGCTTGATCAAAGCCAGGGTAGGTTCCTGCATCAATCCCTTGCTTGGCATAATAAGGGTATTTGGACACGATCTTATCGATTTGCTCATCTGTCATCCCAAGTACACGTACCCCTTTAGTTGCCGCCAGTTCATTTACGGCAGCTGTTGGTGTTCCTGCTGTGACAAACGCCGCATCAAGTGTTCCATCCTGAATGAAGCTCGCCGATTCACCGAAGGCTAAGCGATCCGTTTTTCCTAGATCACCAAAAGATAATCCGTGCATTTCAAGGATCTGCATCGCGTTTGCTTCCGTCCCGCTACCCGGTGCTCCCACGGATACCCGCTTCCCTTTTAAGTCTTCAACCGTTTGGATGGCACTGTCCTTCGCTACGATGATTTGCACGGTTTCACTGTACAAAGAAGCGATCGCGTTGATATTTCCGATGGCTCCCCCTTCTTTGAACATAACGGTCCCATTCGCTGCGTAATCGGCGATATCTCCTTGAGTAAAGGCCAAATCCACCTGACCATCCTTGAGAAGCCTCGTATTTTCGACTGAAGCCCCTGTACTTTGAGCTGATGCTTGAATTCCAGCTTTATCTGTAAAGATCTGAGCTAAGCCTCCCCCTAGCGGATAGTAAGTCCCTGATGTACCGCCCGTCGCGATAATAACCGAGCTTGGAACTTCACCCTTCGGCTGTTCTTGCTTTGCTTCATCAGGCTTTGGAGCGGGTGCCGGCGCTGCTTGATTTCCTACCCCACCACCGCAAGCGGTTACAATCGCTGCAATCGTTAAAGGCATCATCAATGTGGAAAGCCATTTTCTTTTTTTCATCCGTTTTACCCCCTTATCTTTTTAGGCCAAGTTCACCACCCTTGAAATTTTTCCTCCTTTCCTCCGAATGTGTCAAACTTTGGTGGGGTTTGGCTTTGATGTAATAAAACTATCACAAATTTCGTCAAATATGGTTGATTTTTTTTAATATTTAGTATACATATATTTTATATACTTATAATCCCTGCTTATAAATAGAATAAGATAAGGAGCTCTCACCCCATGAATCTATTAGGTCTACGCTATTTTATTAAGGCCGCAGAAACTCTTAATTTTAGCCAGGCAGCCAGAGAACTGCATATTTCGCAACCTGGTTTAAGTCAGCAGATGAATACATTGGAGAACGAATTAGGGCTTAAACTTTTTCACCGCAGTACAAAAAAACTATCCTTGACCAAAGAAGGAGAGTATCTCTACAAAAAGCTTCTACCGTCATTTGATAATATTGAGCGAACGATTCAAGAGCTCATCGTCCACAAATCCATTCCTCAGACGTTGATCCGTTTCTCTACTGTCCCTTCCGCCGCAAGCAATTGGCTGCCTTTTCTGATCAAGGCTCTGCATAAGAAGCAGCCCCGACTAACCATCCATGTTCAAGAAACGACCTCTTCCCAAGCAATAGAAGATGTTATTCAGCAAAAATCACACATGGCCTTCATTCGAACTCCAATGGATAAAAGCCAGATTACCAATCAAGGCATGAAGCTGCTTGAGCTTTCTCAACACCCTCTTCAACTAGTCGTCCATGCGAATCATTGGGTTGCCAACGAAGAGAACATTGATCTAAGTCGCTTGAAAAACGAACCCTTCCTTCACTATGATCGAATTCAGGCACCTGCACTTTATCTCTTACTAGAGAGAGCTTGTCTTACAGCAGGCTTCCTCCCCAATGTGATCTGCGCCGGTTCAGAAATTTTGACGATTGAAAATATGATTGAAAATGAGCTCGGCATTACTCTCATGCCAGAGGATATGGTTCGCCTGCTTAAATCCAAGCATGTTCGTGCGATCCCCCTGGAAAACCAGCTGCTTTCTAGCTCCATTTCGGTAATTTGGCAGAATGTTGACTTTATCCCTTCCACCGTACAAAGCGCTCTAAAAATACTGGAGGGAAAGGAAGATTTGCCTCTTCCCATAACCTAGACTTATAGGTCTATAAACAACACGTATTTTTAATATATTCAAACGGGTGTTACCATTGCCAAGAACTCTAAAAAATATGGATGGTGATGGAAAATGTCGAATCATAAACTTAACTTAGTATCCTATGGATTAGGCCCCATTGGGCTTGAGATCCTTAAAAGAGCAACACAAGCTCCTGATATCCAAGTCATGGGTGCTGTAGATATTGACCCAAACAAGATTGGTCAAGATATCGGAACACTAGTCAGTGATGAAAAGACGAATACCTATGTAGTCTCTTCTATTGCGGCACTTCAAAACAACACAGCCGATTATAAAATTGCCGTTCATGCCACAGGCTCCAACCTTGAAAGGATGTGGCCACAAATTAAAGAATTACTTGACCATGGCTATAACGTGATATCAACCTGCGAAGAATTATCCTATCCTTGGCATCGTTACCCAGAGCTCTCTACTGAAATGGATCAGTATGCGAAGCAAAAAGGCCTCGCGGTTCTTGGGACAGGTGTGAATCCTGGCTTTATCATGGATACGATGGTCGTTGCTTTAACCGGTGTGACGAACAGCTTGTCTGGAATTAAAGTCAATCGACGTGTAGATGTATCGAAGCGCCGTGTCCCTCTACAGAAAAAAGTGGGAATCAGCATGTCCAAGGAGGAATTCGAGCAGCTAGCTCACGAGAACCAAATCGGACATGTCGGCTTGGAGGAATCCCTGCGTTTGATCGCTTACGGTCTAAACTGGGAGCTTGAAGAAGTTATGAATTCGATTGAACCAACCATCTCCGAAAAGAATGACAAAGTAGCTTATTCCGAGATTCTAGCCGGCCAAGTCAATGGGCTTCACCAGGTTTCTCGCGGAACCACAAAAGACGGCAAGGAAATCGCTCTTGACCTTGTCATGTCTGTCGGCGTCAAACAGGAAGACGAGATTA
>JBEQAI010000306.1:0-4721 GCA_041640415.1 Ammoniphilus sp.
CCGCTGCATGATGGGGTAATTGCTGATTTTTCAATGAGTGTCACCTTACTCAAACACTTTTTCAAGCAAGCGCTAAAAAGCGGTTCACCTCTTAACCGATTACATATGATGGTTTCGGTTCCCTGCGGTACCTCTACAGTAAAGAGACGAGCAGTCCAAGATGCTGTATTGCAAGCGGGCGGCAAAAAGGTCGAGATTGTGGAGTGCCCGCTAGCTTCAGCTTTGGGAAGTGGACTTCCTGTTCATGAGCCAGCGGGGCATATGGTCGTTAATATCGGGGCAGGTACGATACAAGCAGCTATGATTTCACTAGGTGGAATGGCGGACTCCTACACGGTCAATAAAGGGGGAAAGTCGATTGAACGGGCGATCTTAGAATACATGAAAAAATCACACAACCTCTTTATCGGGGAGTTAACAGCAGAATGGATCAAAACAACGTTTTGTACAGCCCTATTGCCTCAAGAAGATGAAACATTGGAAGTGCCGGGTAATGACATGGTGAGCGGATTGCCCCGAAAAGCGAAGATTAGCAAGAAAGAATTGAACGGTCTACTTCGTGAGTTTATATCTGACTTGGTGCATTTGATCCGTATTTCTCTGGAAAAGTCACCTCCAGAATTAGCCGGGGATGTAATCGAAAATGGGATTATGTTATGCGGCGGAGGTGCGCTTCTAACCGGGCTAGATCGCAGACTATCAGAGGAGACGAATATTCCCGTCTTTTTAGCAGATGATCCGATCCATTGCACTGCCATTGGCCTTGGCAGGATGATCCGTGAACCTCGAGCCTCCCTCTGGCAGCAAATGATGGAAACCTCTCTGAAGTAAATCAAAAAGCTTTGGTATTCCGTAATTGAAATATGAAGTGATTTATAGTATATTTCAGAAATATCGGTATCTTATATCTTAAACACCAAGGAGCCCTTATTATGAAAAATACTTGCCTTTATACTATTGAAGCCTGTCCCACTTGCTCTGAAGCGAAATGGGAGTGGCTGATTTGGTGCAACAATTGCGGAAATATCGTCTGTTCCTCTTGTGTACATAACAACCAACATGTGAATGGACTGCCTTTTGATATACCAGGACGCGGAAAACGCTATTATGCAGAATAAAGATAAAAAACTCCTTTTCGTAACTTCGAGAGGAGTTTTTTATATGAAAGTCAAATCTCTTTAAGAAGGCTCTCTAATTCATCGGGAGTTAAAGGTTTATTAAAATAATACCCCTGTGCTTCAGGACATCGCTGTTTCGTGAGAAATAACAGTTGCTCTACAGTTTCTACTCCTTCCGCAATGACGTTGAGGTCTAGGCTAAAGGCCATCGCCATGATCGCTTTGACGATCGCCGCATCATCTCGGTCGGTATGAATATCCCGCACAAACGACTGGTCAATCTTGAGTGTATCGATTGGGAATTTCTTCAGGTAATTTAAGGAAGAATAGCCTGTGCCAAAATCATCTATGGAGATTTTTAAGCCTAAGGCTTTTAGCTCTTGAAGTGCTTGTATCGTGAAATTAGCATCATTCATACTAATATTCTCGGTAATCTCCAATTCTAGATACTGTGGATCCAGACCGGTGTTATCCAAGATGGTCGCAATCGTGTGAACTAAGTCTGGTTCTTTAAATTGTCTTCCCGATAAGTTAACGGATACCTTTAATGGTGGATATCCCCGATCCTGCCATGCCTTATTCTGGGCACAGGCCGTATGGAGAATCCACTCCCCAATCGGAACAATTAACCCCGTCTCCTCCGCAAGTGGAATGAATCGGGTAGGAGAAATTACGCCAAGAAGAGGATGATGCCAACGAATCAAAGCTTCTACCCCGATCATTTTGTTGCTATTAATCTGGATTAATGGCTGGTAGTGAAGAACGAATTCTTTCCTCTCCAACGCTTTTCTAAGCTCGTTCTCCAAGGTGAGTCGTTCTAACACCTGTTGATCCAGCTTCGAGGTGTAGAATTGAAAATTGTTCTTTCCCAGGTCCTTGGCGTGATACATCGCGGTGTCCGCATTCTTTAGCAGACTCTCAATATCCTCCCCGTGCTCCGGAAACATGCTGATGCCGATACTGGGCGTGACCAGGATTTCATGTCCGTTCAACTCCATCGGCTGAGAGATCAAATGAATCATTCTTCTGGCCACCGTTTCTGCGCCTGGGTGATTGGTGTTAGGCAGAAGAATGGTAAATTCATCCCCACCCTGACGCGATACGGTGTCCCCATCCCTTATGCAAGTGAGCAATCGCTTAGAAACTTCCTGCAGTAGTTGATCTCCAGCTGTATGCCCAAGAGAATCGTTAATAATCTTGAAGCGATCTAAGTCCAAAAACAAGACTGCAATTGGCTTTTTCGTTCTCTTGGCTTGACTGATGGCTTGGGTCAAACGGTCATAAAACAGGGTTCGGTTAGGCAAGTTAGTGAGTGAATCGAAATAGGCCATCTTTTTAATCATTTGTTCGGCTTGCTTTCGTTTCGTAATATCTGCAAACAATGCTACTCCGCCGCGTATATCCCCTTGCTTATCATACAAAAGGGTAATGGAAAGGCTTAGATCGATGGGTGTTCCATCCTTCCTGACTCTTTTGATTTCTACATCAGTTAACGCGTTTCCCTGGAGCAAAAGCCCTAATAGATTCATGAACTCATCTGCATTGGTATCTTCTGAAAATAGGGGATTGGGCTGATTCAAGACTTCATCTTCTTTCCAGCCTAGCAGCTTTTCGGCAGCGGGGTTCCACATATTTACATAGCCATCATGATCAAAGGAAACAATAGCTAAAGGAGAAGAATTAATCAGAGCCTGAAGGGTATCTGTTGTTTCCCAAAGAGCTTTTTCGGTTTCTTTAATTTCATATGTATCTTTGCCGACTTCGAAAATATAGCTTCCCTTTGGTTTCATCATCCTACAATCCCCTTGACAATAGGAAGAACTAAGGTCTGATTTTCATTATCGACTCGATGCAGGCGAACCTCCACCGGATAAATGGTAGAATCCTTACGAAGATGAGAGGTTTCAAGCGATACAACACCTTGCTTGCCTGCAAGCAAGGGCTGAATCAAACGCTGGAGCTCATTGTCTGTTAGTTTCACCATGACATCCGTGGGGGTCAGAGCCAATAGCTCTTCGAGGGTATACCCTAGGTTCCTGCATGCAACTGTATTCACTTCAACAAATTTTAAAGTACTAAAGTCAAAAAAGTAGATTTCATGGGACTCGTACATGATATCCAAAAAGTGATGATATAGCACTTTAGTGCTTTTTCGTTCGTCTTTCACTCGATTAGAACTCATCTGTTGTTATTCTCCCATATTCAAAATCGACATGAACCAACGGATAAAGAAAAAAACCACCTCGAAGTGGTTTCGCTAATACGGCTAAGACCATCTAGTAGTACAACCATTTCGGCAACCCAGCCACCCTAGGCTTCCCCTTAGGTCTGAGGCTTTGCGTCCTCATCTTTCAATGAGTTTGCTCTTATCGGTTTGGTTCAAACACACTAGTTATATAGACCTAGATTTAGGCACATAAGACTAGTTGTCGAGATAATCTTATTATGAACATTTCTATGAAGAATTTCAATCTTTTAATAACTGTTGCCCATCCTGATTACGCCCTGATTTACCATCCACCTTATACCGAAGGAAGCCAATCGACAGCTCCACCGAGCCCCCTCGTTGGATAGCTATAACCGCTAGATGATACAGGGCTAGAAAAAATAGGCTCAGCCCGCTTCCATACCGTATGAAGGGACCAGAGTCGGTCTTGTCAGGCTGTGTAATTCTAGTAAGTGAACTCATGTTAACTCTCCCCCTGCCTCATAGTTCTCTACAACTTTATTCCACAAAAGAGGGAGGATTCCTGCTTTCCTTTATCCCATAAGGAAAATATCGATTAGGAGGTACAAGGAGATTTCCTAACGTCGAAACGAATGGTCAAAAGGATACTGAGTTCGGATTGAACGGATCGTCCGGTAAATTCGGGGAAACAGAGCTCTGTTGTTATGCTTTTTAAATAAACAGAAGCCTGGCTTCGTATTTGCTTCTAACACCCACAGCTTCCCTTGCTTATCTAAAGCCAAATCCAACCCTAGTTGTCGCACATGGGGGTAATGTTCGCTAATGGTACGGGTGACATTATGGGCCAACCGCTTCATGTCCTCTTTTAATTCCTTGTAATGGGTGACTTCATCCATATTACTTCTTCTAAGACTCTGGCTTAAGGTCAAGGCCTTTCCGCCTTGACAATGGTTGGTTACCATTTTATCTTTTGCCGCTTGTTTTCCCATTACCCCCATGTACTCCCACTTATGCGCGGGTTTTAACAGAAGCGCTCGGAAATCTACCGGTTTTCCTTCTACAGTAAGAAGGTCGATTCCCTGCTGAAGCATAAAAGTTCGCTTACCCTTGAGACGCTTTTGGAGCTTTCTTTTTAATTCATCCATACCTTGAAGATCCTTTTGGTTTGTTCCTGCCTGTAAACGATATTCATCTTTCCTTAGTTTGCTGATTCGAATAATTCCACGTCCTCCGCAGCCAACAACGGGCTTAACATATACATCTTGATACCGATCTAAGTAATCATAGAGCTGCTCCCAATCGAACAGGCATGTTTGTGGAATGTGACTGCTTACTCTGGGATCCTTCAATAAGATTCGCTGTTTTTTCCATTTATCCAAGATATAAACTTCTCTTCGTGATGGCATTGGCCCATT
>JBEQAI010000307.1:0-4706 GCA_041640415.1 Ammoniphilus sp.
TAGCTTCTTCAATGCCCTTGGTATGGGGGTGCGGGTAGGCTTGCTGGGCTTGTTCAGCCAGACCGTTTCCACTACTGGCGCTTCTACTTCTCTATCCATTATGGGGCTGCTGCTGATCGGGGCCTTTGCCGGAATCCTATTCAGCCGCAGCCTGTTCACGGAACAGCCCCGAACGGAGGTCCACCAGTCCACCGTCTAAGCCGTGCTTCTTTAAGGAATATTCGGCAAGTGCCACACATTCCCGCAGGGTATAATACACGATATTGAGCGGAGTTATCATAACAGGCTCGGCACTTGCTTGTATTCCAAGGTCCTCGGCCATCTTCAGTGAACGATGGGTATGAAAGCCATGCGTAACGATAATCGCTGTGATCCATGCTTGTTCCTCCATGATGCTCTGACTAAACCGCAAATTCTCCCAGGTATTCCGCGCTTGATCTTCTAGATGAATCACTTGATCTGGTACACCTTGCCCGACCAAATAATCTTTCATCACTTGCGCTTCGGACTTTTCTCCTTGCCCAATCCCACCTGAAACAATGATTTTCTTAGCCATTCCATCTCTGTATAGTTCGAGGGCAACATCTAGTCTTTCTCTCATGGCCGGGCTCGGCTTTCCGTTCCATACCGCTGCCCCCAACACGATGATACAATCGCTCGGGGTTCCTTCAGCAGTCTTCCAGGTGGACACAATCTGATAGATGGTCCACCCAAAGTAGCCTGTTAACGTCAGAAAGCAAAGCAGAAAGAATATCATAAGGTTCTTACTTTTTCGGTGCAATCGGAATAACTTCATCATCAACCTTCAACGTCCCATCTCTTTGAAACTCGAAGCTGCCAATAAACTCTTTCTTCAACGGCTCCATTACTTCTTGGCCGGATTCAATGTCAACTACACAAAGATAATAAGTCGCCCCTGCATCCGGTGGAAACCCGTGTACTCGGAAGGCAGCCAGCTTGCCATCAGCTGAAAGCTTCACTTCATGATCCATGGCGAGCGGTTCAGCAAACCCCTTTTCATAGACAGAGGTATACTCATGAGACTGGAAGTCATAAGCTCCAAACCTTAACATATAGCTTTTGTTGTCTGCTGTGTAGACGGAACCCACCAATTGGCGCGTGCTCTCCCCAAGAACGGGATAATAATATTGATCGTAAAGCCGACTCTTGGACTGCGCGATCAGAATATCGACTGGCCGGAACTCCTGCTTTTCCATATCTAGAGTATATAGCTTCTCAGTACCATGGAAGGACACGTCAAAGGTTTGAGACCCTATCTGTATGACAGCCACCTTGCTTTCCTTCCCATTCGGCACGTGAATCTTTTTCACATAGTGTCCTTGTGGGAATTGCGGAATCATTGCCTTGTACTCCCAAGCTGATTGATTTTCCGGTCTTACGCCGTAGAAGGCATGAGCTCCAGGATTAAAGACAATCAGTTCTTGATCGGTGACCCAAGCAACCTCCCATTGCATGGTGTCTTCAGGAAGCTGGGTTACATCCTTGGTGGCTTCTGTGATCTGGCCATAAAGCGGCTTAAATGTGAGTTCATCTGCCAACAGCTCTCCCACCGTCCATTCCTTCCCGTTTTCTAGTGCGAGGTAGGCCTTCGTTCCAGAGGGTGACCACTGCAGCTGGTGAAGGGAATTATATCCAGGCTGGGGAATGTTATCGATGGCGTCCACACTTCCATTCCCTCTTAACAATAAGACATGAGCATTTCGTTCCACCTCTTTGTCTGGTACAAGCACCTTTTCGTCATTGATCCAAATATAAAATTGATTCGGCTCATTAGGGAAAGGATAGCTCCGCGCGGACAGGATCTGCGTATCCTCAGTGGAATACAAGAGGATCCCCATATTCTCCTTGACGGCGTACAGCTTTTTTTGATCTGCGGAAGTAAACAACGCTAAGTTATGGTTTCCTGCGATATCATAGTCCATGATGACGAGTTGGTTCGTGTCCACAGGCTCCCATGCGCTCGACGGTGTAAGTTCATGATTAGTGGTTGGTGCCGGTTGGGGCGGCTGAACTTGGTTGTTAGTCCAACCTAATGGGTTGCCTTGATAGGCTAAGACCCCTGCGAGCAGTGCAGCAGCAGCAGCACCCGACCAGGTCACTCCTCGAAAAAACCTCCGCTTTTTTCTCACCTCTCTAGCCTTCTTCAGAAATTGGGCCTTCAATTGGGCTTCAAAGGCGGGATCAGGTTCGGGAGACGTATACTGTTGTAGGGATTCAATGATTTTCTTTTCGTTAGATTCTTGTCTCATCGGATTTCCTCCTTTACCCAAGTTTCTGTGTTCGCTACGGTTCTCAACTTAGCTAATGCACGGTTCTGCGTCACACTCACCTGATTAGGTGACATATCCAGATATAGCGCGGTCTCTTGTACGGACAACCCTTTGATAAAACGAAGATAAATGACAGATCTCATTTTCTCCGGCAAATATCTTAGGATCTTCTCTATCGATTCTTTCTGTTCTTTTTTCTCGAATATCTCGTCTGGAAGGTCGATATCATCTGCGGCCTCGAAGTCTTCAGGAATATGATTTTTCCAGAATGTAAGGAACTTCTTCGTTTTTTTCTGGCGGGTAAAGTCGATGACCGTTCTCCTCGCTATTGTATAGATCCAAGTAGAAACTGAGCTCTCCCCTCGAAAATGATTATACGAAGAGGCCACCTTCATAAACACTTCTTGGGTGATGTCCTCTGCGTCCGCTCTATTCCCTACCATGTAATAAACGTAGTGGTAGATGGAATGAAAATTTTCTTGAAATAATCGTTCAAACTCATCCATATATGTCCCTCCCCCCAATTGCTTATCGCAAGCGCGCCATGGGGTTGTGTTATTCTATTTCATTAGACGAGAGCACTATCTAATTCTTACATCTTTCTTAAGAAAATATCTAGATGCCAAAATCTGTGATGATCGTCACAGTAATTTGGATTGCCTTTCCATTATAATAAACGTAGAAATCATACCAAGGAGGAAAAAGTGATGGAACAAGAAAAATCCCTATACGAGATCTTAGGAGGGCAAGAGGCCATTGGAGCTGTCGTGGACCGTTTTTACGAAAAGGTAATGGCGGACGAATCCATTAAACACTTTTTTTCCCACACTGATATGGATAAGCAGCGCCGTCACCAAAAGCTTTTCATTAGCTGGGCAACAGGCGGCCCGAATCAATACACGGGCAAAAGCATGGAAAAAGCCCACGAAGGGATGAACCTTCAAGAAGCCCATTTTGGTGCCGTTGCTCGTCATCTCGTAGAAAGCCTGAAAGAGTTTCAGGTGGATGATCGATACATCGATCAAGTGGTTAACAAGCTTCTCACCCTTAAAGATGCGGTATTAGGAAAGTAGGTCCGGGATTCCCGGACTTTTTTCATGCAGAAATGGGGATATTAGACATGGAAAAACCTATGACACATGAAGGAGAAGATATCGATGTCTAAAGGAGCTGTTTTTCCTCCCCAACATCAGAACCAAAGACCGGGTATCGAAGCCGAAATGGTTCCAAGACCCCTAGCTGAAAAGCCAGGCCAGACGGGAAGCGGGAAGCTAAACAACAAAGTAGCGATTATCACGGGCGGGGACAGCGGAATTGGCCGAGCTGTTGCTTACGCTTATGCGGATGAAGGGGCCGATGTAGCCATCGTTTATTTGAATGAAACGGTGGATGCGGAGGAGACCAAACAACATATTGAAAGCAAGGGACGCCGGTGTTTACTATTTTCCGGAGATATCGGGGATGAGAGCTTCTGCAAGCAGGTGGTCGAGCAAACCGTTCAACAGCTAGGCCAGCTCGACATCCTGGTAAACAATGCAGCAGAGCAGCATCCTCAAGCTAAAATTCAAGATATTACGGGAGAACAGCTGGAGCGAACCTTCCGTACGAATGTGTATTCCTTTTTCTATTTTACGAAAGCAGCTCTTGGGCATCTCCGTGAAGGGAGCTCGATCATTAATACCGCATCCGTGACGGCCTACAAAGGAAATGAGCAGCTGATTGACTACTCAGCTACCAAAGGGGCGATTGTCACCTTTACACGCTCCCTAGCCTTACAAGTCGCCAGCTTAGGCATCCGGGTCAACGGAGTGGCACCGGGTCCGATCTGGACCCCTTTAATCCCCTCTACCTTTTCGGAATACCAGGTCGCTGTCTTTGGAACCGACACAACCATGAAGCGTGCAGGACAGCCTGCAGAAATCGCTCCTTGCTACGTCTTCCTGGCCTCAGATGATTCTTCTTACATGACAGGCCAGATGCTTCATCCCAATGGCGGCACGGTTGTGAATGGATAGCTTAGAGAAGGACAAAATAAGCCAGAAAAGGAGTGAGACCCTATGGTAAGAAACAAAGATGGAAACTTCCCGCCCGATAAGAACATCGAGGATCCCAAGGCGAAAGCAGCCCATTCTCCCTTAAGGCCGAATGGACAAACCGCCCCCAGTCCACAGGAGAGAATGGCGAAGAGAACAGAGTAAGGAAACAGGAAAGGAGCCCCGGGTTGGGCTCCTTTCCTGTTCAGCTCGATGAGGGCGATTCACGGGCTTGCTATTTTGAATTGTGTGAACAAATCATTATTGGGTTTCTGGACCCGAGCGACAGCGGTTCCGGTATGGGCATGGGATGATAAAAAAACAGAATTACTTAAAAAGCTCTAAACCAAAGTAGATTGCTCTTCGAAAAAGCAGACGCAAA
>JBEQAI010000308.1:0-4689 GCA_041640415.1 Ammoniphilus sp.
GGGTTGGGAGGCAATGGAATATGGCTAAACCAAAAGTTTTACAGATTCTGTCGATGTATCACGAACAGGGAGAACAAGTTCTTCAAGAGGGTGCGGAGGTAACCCGGACAGATGATTATTCGGTTCCTCATCTTTGTGAACAAGTCAAGATGGTAGAAGGCGTCGTTTTAAGGGCACCTGCCTTTATTACGAAAGAGATCATTGATTCGAACCCTAACCTTAAAGTGATTTCTGGAGCGGGTATTGGGTTGGATAATATTGATGTGCAGTATGCAACGGAAAAAGGGATTGCTGTTCTGCATGCTCCGGCTGTGAATAAGGTGTCGACGGCAGAACATGCGGTGATGTTGATGATGGCGTTGGCAAAGTCAGTTATTCCCTTCCATAACGAGATGAAAAAAGGCAATTACTCATCCAGGGTGATGATTCCTTCAAGAGAGCTTAAAGGAAAAAAAGTAGGATTGATTGGTTTTGGGAGTATCGCACAGGAAGTAGGTAAACGTTTAAAGTGTGGCTTTGAAATGGAAGTAACGGCCTGGGTACGAAAGTTCCAACCCGAAAAGCATGGCGTAGCAGACGAACTGGGGATCGAACTTACTACCGATATGGAAGAAGTATTTTCTCAGTCGGATTTTCTATCCATCCACATCCCATTGAATGATAGAACCAAACATTCGATTGACCGTCGGTTATTATCCCTGATGAAACCAAGTGCCTATTTCATAAATACGGCCCGTGGAGCGATTGTAAATCAGGATGATTTATATTCCTTGTTAAAAGAAGGAAAAATTGCAGGTGCTGGGCTTGATGTATTTGACCCGGAACCTCCGGCAAAAGATCTTCCGCTTTTATCCCTGCCGAATGTGATTGTGACTCCGCATGTAGGGGGTACGACCGTAGAATCCAACTTTATCATGGCTACAACCGTTGCGAGAAACGTGATCCGTGTGCTGCAAGGAGAAAAGCCTGAATATATAGCAAACTCTGAAGTATTAGAAAATAAAGTGACGAATGGAATAGGAGGTTAGCATGAATATTCTATCTATTATCAAACAAACCTTAGATACGGAAGAGAAATTCTCGATAAAGCAAGGTCAGATTAATGAAGACGGTGTGGAATACATCATGAATCCATACGATGAGTATGCGGTAGAAGAGGCTATCAAACTAAAAGAAGAGTTTGGCGGAGAGGTTACGGTGATCACGGTGGGTCCAAGCCGTGCTGAAAGTGCCTTGCGAACCGCTTTAGCGATGGGGGCCGATAAAGCCATCATCGTGGAAGATGAATCTCTGTTTGGAGACGAGTTTACGACTTCAAAAATTCTAGCTGCTGTGGTAAAGAATCGTTCTTTCGATCTGATCCTGGGAGGGAATATGTCCATTGATAATGGAGCAGGTCAGGTCGGACCACGTCTAGCAGAAGAATTAGGCATCCCTTATGTAACGACCATTACCCAATTAAAGATTGAAGGATCGAAAGCAAAGGTTGTTCGGGATGTTGAAGGGGATGCTGAAACGATTGAGCTCTCTCTTCCCTTTTTAGCAACCGCCCAACAAGGGTTAAATGAACCCCGGTATCCATCGCTTCCAGGGATTATGAAAGCAAAAAAGAAGCCGATCGAGCGCTTATCGGCTTCGGATCTTGGAGTTCATCCTAACGAGATCAAAGAAAAAACGATAGTCGTAGACCAATATTTACCACCGAAAAAAGAAGCAGGACGCGTCTTATCTGGGAACTTGGGTAGTCAGGTGGAAGAGCTTGTAAAACTTCTTCGCAATGAAGTGAATGTGGGATAGGAGGGGGAAGGATGATGAGTAAAAAAGTATTGGTATTAGTGGAGAGTCGTGATGGGAGCTTAAGAAACATATCCCTTGAGATCCTATCTGCAGCAAAGAAAATAGCAGGTTCGGGCGAAGTCGTGACAGCTGTCGTAGGCAACAATGGAAAACAGCACGCAAGTACATTAGCTCAATATGGGGCAGATAAAGTATACGTCCTCAGCCATGACCAATTAAATCAATATACAACGGACGCCTATTTTCAAGCCTTCATTCCATTAGTTAGAGAAGTCAATCCCGATGTTGTTTTATTCGGTCATACGGCTATAGGAAAGGATCTAGCTCCACGCATTGCTGCACGTATGGGATGGGGGTTGGTCTCCGATATCACCGATCTTGACCTAGAGGGCGATGACATTGTATTTACTCGCCCTATTTATTCCGGTAAGGCGTTTCAGAAAAAGAAGGTAGTGGATGGGACAGCATTTGCAACCATTCGACCTAATAACATTGCCGTAGATACGCCTCAGGCTCATCGTACTGCTGAAGTGATCCCGTTCGCCGTTGATATTAGGGATATTCGCACAACGGTAACGGAAGTGGTTCGCAAAGCTGTGGAGGGTGTGGATCTGTCCGAGGCCAAGGTCGTCGTCTCGGGTGGCCGTGGTTTGAAGAGTTCAGAAGGATTCGCAGTACTAAAGGAATTAGCCCATCTATTGGGCGGTGCGATTGGTGCTTCGCGAGGTGCTTGTGATGCAGAGTATGCGGACTATTCCCTGCAGATCGGTCAGACCGGAAAAGTTGTCACGCCTGATCTTTACATCGCATGCGGGATATCCGGTGCCATCCAGCATGTGGCAGGCATGTCCAATTCAAAGATTATTGTAGCGATCAATAAAGATCCAGAAGCCCCCATCTTTAGCATAGCGGATTATGGAATTGTAGGTGATTTGTTTGAGGTTGTTCCCAAGTTAACCGAAGAATTCAAAAAAGTTTTTTCGGGAGCTGCGGTCTAATAGAAAATGGATTTTCATCGTGCTCGAACTCCGAGTGGGTAAAACCACTCGGATTCCTGCTATTCAGGAAATGCTGAAGAAATTTTGCAATCCCCGAGGTTAGATAAGAGAATGCTTCAATACAAGCATTTCTTATACATTAAATTCATACTCAAGAGGTGAGAAAATGGAAACAAAAACAAAACAAGTGTTTTGGGGAACAAGGTTTGGATTTATTTTAGCTGCTATGGGGATGGCAATTGGTACAGGGAACATTTGGAGATTTCCCAGAATGGTTGCTGAAAATGGAGGCGGATCATTTCTTATTGGTTGGGCTATCTTTCTTTTTGTATGGGCACTTCCATTAGTTATGGTTGAAGTCATTATGGGAAGGAAAACCAGATCCGGAACAGTGGGCTCCTTCCGCAGCTTTGTTGGCGAAAAATTTACCTGGATGGGGCCTTTTATTACCATCATCGTCATGGGTCTTACATTCTATTACTCTGTGGTCGTAGGTTGGACGATTAAATATTTTGTTTTAGCCGTCCAGGGTGCTTTTGAAAAAGGAGTAGATTCCAATCTCTTGTGGGAAACATTTTACACCAACCCGAAAGAAACGATATTCTATCATTTCTTAGCCATTGGCCTGGCAGGTGTTGTCGTATACATGGGGATTAATAGAGGAATCGAAAAGTTATCTAAAATCGTTCTTCCCTTACTATTTATTCTATTAATCCTTACATGTATCCGCTCACTAACGCTGGATGGAGCTTTGGATGGCGTAATCTTTATGTTTACCCCTGATTGGGCTTACTTAGCCAAAGCAGACACTTGGATGCAAGCCATTTCACAATCCGCGTGGTCCGTAGGTGCAGGATGGGGGCTTTATGCCACTTATGCGATCTATACCAAACCAAAAGAGGATATAGCGCAAAACTCATTAACAGCAGGTCTAGGAAATAACTCAATCGAATTATTAGCTGGTTTAACCGTTATTCCTGCTATCTTTGCCTTGGCTCCGTCATCTGACTATATTGCTCAGGCAACGAGTTCTGGAAATACGGGGTTAATATTTGTTTATTTGGTAGAACTTATGACGAACATGCCGGGAACTTATATTTTCGGTATTGGATTCTTTGGTTCCCTGGTCTTTGCTGCTATAACCACCTTAGTCGCTTTAGTTGAAGTGATAACTAGAAATATATCTGACTTGGGGCTTAAGCGAAATCAAGCGATTTTGATTACTGTGCTTATTAGTTTTGTATTCGGGATCCCTTCGGCTGTAAATATGACTTTCTTTAATAATCAGGACTGGGTTTGGGGCATGGCTCTCTTATTAAGCTGCTTATTCTACGCCTTTGCCGCCATTAGATATGGTTTGGAAAAAATGCGTGATGAAATCAATGAAGTTAGTGATATCAAGGTGAATCAGGGATGGATTTGGTGTATTAAATATTGTATTCCAAGTTTATTTGTCATCGTTGTTGGTTGGTGGCTGTATCAATCTGTTACATGGTATCCAGACAGCTGGTGGTTACCTTTTGAAGAGTTCAATGTAGGGACCATTGTACTGCAATTAGCTATTGTATTAATCTTTGTTGCATTAACGACCAATTGGATTAAACGCAGATTGCGTGTATCGGTAATAGAGGAAGGGTTAGAAGAAAACATAGCAACAGGAAGCACCGACAATAAATCTCAGGAGGTAATCTAGTGGAACCGATTACAATCTTTATGATGGTTTTATTCTTAGGTATATTCTGGGGAGGATTTTCGTTTATGCTCGTTAGAACCTTCTACAAGGGAAATTAAAAAAGATGCGGGTTTAAGAGCTCACTTATATTTCAGTATCAAGAAGAAGCAGAATTTCTGCTTCTTTTTTTGGCTATAGAAAAAATATATAGGATTATCTGAT
>JBEQAI010000309.1:0-4688 GCA_041640415.1 Ammoniphilus sp.
ACCTATCCCTTCGAGATCCTGATTACTTAAATGAAATTTACGATCCAAATGGGAAATTAAAGAATCCGATCAGTGGATGGGTAGACCCCCTAAGCGGTTTATATCCTATCGATTTTGATTTAAATCATGTCTATGAGCTCCTAGCCTATCAACAAATTGCTGGAAGATACCATGCTGATTCGTTAGGTTATGTTCAAAATCGATTAAAATGGCAAAACAATAGGTTTGTCCTGGACTTGCAGAATGTGGCTATTTTTGGTTCTCAGGTATAGGGGGACATTCTTAATACTCTATATCATCAGAACAGAAAGGCTAAAGACCTATCAAATTAATAGTAATAAATCTGCATTCCATTTCCCTTCTTGTTAAGCTCCCATATATAGCAAAAAAGCACCCTTGGGTGCTTTTGGGTTAAGAGGGTTGACCATAATCATAGGGTCGAGTGGCTAGATGTTAAGGTAAAACACTTCCGTAGAACCTGAGGCCGTAACCCCGATGTGAGCATAAAGATATGATTTGCCACTTTGACAGGCTAAATTGTTGCTATTTGTTTTTTTGCTCTGGTTTGCAACATGTAAACACTTTAATGAACCGTTTAGATATCTGCAGGGGCTATTTCCGAAGCGAGCATGATAATTGAGGAATGCCTAAATCAGAAGCTCCCAAATCCGAAGTGACTGCCTCCGGATAATAGCGTTCGATCATTTGCAAACCCAATACCGCTCGGTGAACTCTTTCCTTGCACAGCTGGAGATTGGTAGACTCCCATTGCTTTCCGGATGGGTAAACATCAGGGTGATTTCGCAAGCCGAACTTAATGTAAACAGGGGCTAGGATGCGTATCAATTCCGGGATTTCGTAATAACGGATAAATCCGCCAAACCCGTCCGGCACCTCGACATAG
The DNA here is from genome assembly GCA_041640415.1 of Ammoniphilus sp. Lineage (GTDB taxonomy): Bacteria > Bacillota > Bacilli > Aneurinibacillales > RAOX-1 > YIM-78166. The sequence goes on from JBEQAI010000309.1 coordinate 905, forward strand.
AGATCGATCGGAATATCAATGGCTTGGCGAATGGCCGCCAGCTTAGGCAAGGTCAAGGCGGTTGGAACATTATAGGTATTCGCCCCCAGATCTTGCATAATCTTAATCGATACCGGATTGGCCGCCATCATCTGCACCGAAACCTTTACGACGAAGTCCTGAGGCAGAAGCCCCTGCTTTTTCATTTCCTTCGTCAGATACAGTAGTCCTTCATCCGCCACGAGCGCTCCGCGCAGTCCTAGGCTAGCACCTCTCTTTAAATCCTCCATGGCATAAACGAGCTGATCGGCCCCTTCATGGCGCAAGGCCACGACTTTCCCGGCAGGGGTCAAAGGCTGGGCACTGATATCCCAGGTGCCGCGGGGACCCACGAAGAGGCTGAGCTCCATCCCCCGTTCGGCGGTCATCTGGCACATTTCCTTGATTTCATCATCGGTCAATAGCATAATGCCACTTCCCTGCGATACCCGATGCACCGTAACACCATAACGGTCAATTTCCTCTAACGTCGCCTCTAAGGCTCGAGGCCCTTCCACGCTGGGTAGCTCAATCCGATACTGCGCCCCATCCGGAAAGCGTTTGGTGGAAGTAGGAAGGTTATACAAATCCCCGCCGGCGAAACCTAAAGATTCCAGGAACTTTCTCGATTCGTTCATTACTACTTTTCTCCCTTCTATGCTTACTTACCATTCCGCCAAAGACTTGTCGTCCTCATGATACCAATGAGGAAGGCGCCAATCCCCTTCGTAGAGGAGGTGGGCAAATTTCTCTTCATCGAGCTCTACTCCGAGCCCGGGAGCGGTCGGAAGATCGATATACCCGTCCTTCAGTTGGAAAGGCTGCTTAATCAACCCTTCGCCTAACGTCATTTGCTCTTGCGCCACAAAGTTCTGAACCGTTGCATCCAACTGAATGCTGGCGGCCAGGTTCACCGGCCCTAATGGGTTATGCGGAGCAAAGCCGGCATAGTAAACTTCACCCATGGCAGCAATTTTCCTGGCTTCCGAAATACCGCCGCAATGCGCCAGATCGGGCTGAAGGATGGCGGCCGCTTGCTTTTCCAGCACTTCCCGGAAGCCCCATCTGGTGTAAAGCCGCTCCCCTGTCGCTACAGGAATCGTCGTGGATCTAGCAATGGTCACCATCGTATCCACATTTTCCGGCAAGCATGGCTCTTCAATGAACATCGGCTTAAATGGCTCAAATTCCTTAGCCAGCTGAATTGCAAGCGCCGGGCTGGTACGTCCGTGAAAATCGATGCCAAAGTCCCTTTCAGGGCCGATGATCTCCCGCAGAATGGCCATTCTTTCGATTTGCCTGTCTATATACGCTTTCGTTTCAACTGTATGGGCTTTTTCGTGGACAGCCGTTTTAATCATGGTGTAGCCTTCTTCGACGGCCACTCTGGCATTCTCTTTGAACTCTTCGATATCATCGCCATGTACATGTTTATAAACACGAATGCGATCCCTGACCGCCCCGCCGAGCAAGGCGTAAACCGGTACATTGAGACTCTTGCCTAAAATATCCCACAGAGCCTGATCAATCGCACTGATTGCGCTGCAGAGAATCGCCCCGCCGCGGTAGAAGGTTCCGCGATACATCAAGTTCCATAAATGCTCAATGCGTCGAGGGTCTTCGCCAATGAGGAGGTATTCAAAATCTTTAATCGCCATCTCAACCACGCGCGCACGGCCTTCTAAGCACGCTTCTCCCAGCCCAACAATCCCTTCATCGGTATGCACTTTCAAAAATGAATAACGCGGCTTTACATGAATGACTTCCATTTTTGTAATTTTCATTGGGGGTCGTTCCTTTCTATTACCCTATTAATCTTAAGATTTCACCGCACCTGCGGTTAAACTACTAATCAAGTACTTTTGGAAGAATAAGAAGAAGATTAGAACCGGAATTGATGCCACAAGCGATGAAGCCATCATATCGTTCCACATGATTTTGTATTGCCCAATTAATTGTCCAATTCCTACCGGGACGGTTTTCATCTCCTCTGACTGCATGAGCACCAGAGCGAACATATACTCATTCCACCCTACGATGAAGGAGTAGATGGCTGTCGCTGCAACTCCGGGCAGACTTAGCGGAAAGATAATCTGCCAAAATATGCGGAATTTTCCGCACCCGTCAATCGCGGCGGCTTCATCCAGCTCCTTGGGGATGCTTTGGAAGTATCCCATCATCATCCAGGAACAGAAAGGAATCGTAAACGAAATATAGGTAAAAATGAGCCCGACATAGGTATTGACTAACCCCAGCGTCTGTATGATCTTATAGAAGGGGATCAACAGCATGATGGAGGGAAACATCTGGGTGACCAACAGGAAGGTAAGAAAGGCTCCTTTCCCCTTGAATTGAAAGCGCGATGCCCCATATCCCGCCAAACAGGAAAAGAATAGGGAAATAAAAGTGGCGGCAAGAACCACGACAAAGCTATTGGCAAAATAGTTCAGAAACGGATAATCTGTCCAGATCCTTACGAAAGACTCGAACGTGATATCCTCCGGAATCCATCTTGGAGGAATCGTAAAGATTTCTTGATCTGATTTTACCGATGTGGACAACATCCATAGAACGGGAATGACGACAGTTAACGAAACCAGAGTCAGAATTACATAAGCGATGCTGTGATGAAACGCCGTTCTTCTTTTATTGGTCATCGTCAGCTTGCTAGCTGCCGCCGGTTTCGTTGAGACCAGCGCTTTATTTGTCATCATTGGCCAAGAACCTCCTGTAAATGTAGCTCATGAGGAAACAGATAAAGAATACGATTACCGCAAGAGCAGCTGCTTTTCCAAACCGGAAATCCTCAAAGGCAATCTTATAGATATCAATACTGATTACACTCGTTGCATTGACAGGCCCTCCAGCTGTTAGCAGCCAGACAATGGTAAAGTGCTTAAACCACCAAACGGTCTCCAAAATAATGGTTACCAGCATGACAGGCATCAGACCGGGAATGGTAATATGGCGGAAAGCCTGCAGCTTGTTTGCCCCATCTATCTCAGCCGCTTCATATAAATCCTTGGGAATGGATTGCAACCCGGCAAGAACCAGAATCATAACAAGTGGATAGCCCTTCCAGATACAAGCGAACACCACGCCATACAGGGCAAAATGGGGGCTATCCAGCCAAGCAATCGGATCCTGAATCAAATTCGCGCCCATCAGCATATGGTTAAACAAGCCATAGAGAGGATTAAAGAGCCACTTCCAGAGTAAGGCGACTACAACTTCCGGGAAGAGCCACGGCAAGATCAACAGGGCTCGGAAAAATACTCGCCCGCGCAAATTCATATTTAGGATAACAGCTAGCAGCGTTCCGACTACAATATTTCCAACAACGACCATGGTTGTATACTTAAACGTCAAACCAATCTTATGCAGAAAATCCGGGTCGCTGATCGCCTGCGCGTAATACTTGAGTGCGACAAAGTTCCACTTATTGAGTAAATTGGTATCAAAGAAACTAATATATACCCCATAGACCAAAGGGTAGGCGATCAATACCATCATGGTAATAAGGGACGGCAGAATGAACCAATATCCCGCCCAAGGGGTCTGATGAGCATAAGCTTTCCTCACGCGCCCACCTCCTTATGTTTGATTAGGCAGGGAAAGGCCGGAGCCTTTCCCACTCCCTTGTCTACTGATTATTCTTGATTTCGATCCTTACCGTTTCTGCTGCCTTTTTGGCTGCCTCTTCCGGGGAAGCTGCTTTCGTAATAACGGCTTGGTAAGCTTCGGCTGACGTCAATTGAACCTTGGC
>JBEQAI010000310.1:0-4669 GCA_041640415.1 Ammoniphilus sp.
TGAATCGAGAACAAGTTCTTCACAACCAAAAGCGAATTATTACAAATCGGGTACCCGTTTATGATCATTCCGGAACCATAATGGGGGCAGTGGCCGTCTTCCGTGATATTACAGATGTCATCGCCCTTGCTGAAGAGATTACGGATCTTAAAGGAGTTCAGACCTTCCTGGAAGCTATTATTAACTCATCAGAGGATGCGATCTCAGTGGTCGACGCGAGAGGTTATGGCATGCTGATCAACCCTGCTTATAGCCGGTTGACTGGTTTATCTTCCAACGACATTCTAGGTAAGCCTGCTGACGTGGATATTTCTGAGGGAGAAAGCATGCACTTAAAAGTTCTTCAGACGCGCAAGCCAGTAAGAGGGGTTCACATGAAGGTTGGGCCCAAGAAGAAGGATGTACTTGTTAATGTTGCACCTGTCATTGTCGATGGGCAGTTAAAAGGGAGTGTCGGTGTCATCCACGATGTCACGGAATTTAAGAAACTAGCTGAAGAATTGGAGAAGGCCAAGCGGATTATCCGAACGCTCGAAGCCAAGTACACCTTTGAGGACATTATTGGCTTAAGTGACTCCATGCTGCTGGCCGTTGAGCAAGCCCAAAAAGCAGCATCCACCCCGGCAACCGTGCTCCTACGAGGGGAGTCGGGTACAGGGAAGGAACTGTTTGCCCACGCCATTCACAATGAAAGCAACCGTAAATACAGCCAGTTTATTCGGGTGAATTGTGCAGCCATTTCAGACCAACTACTCGAGAGCGAATTATTTGGCTATGAAGAAGGGGCCTTTACGGGTGCCAAAAAAGGCGGAAAGCGTGGACTTTTTGAAGAAGCAAGCAGCGGGACCATTTTCCTTGATGAGATTGGGGAAATGTCCTTGAATACCCAAGCCAAATTACTAAGGGTTCTCCAGGAAAAGGAGATTATTAGGGTAGGGGGTACTAAGGCTATACCTGTCGATGTGCGCATTATTGGAGCAACGCACGTCAACCTAGAAAAAGCGATTCAGTTAGGGAAATTCCGCGAAGATTTATATTATAGGTTGAATATGATGCCGATTATCATACCGCCTCTTCGATACAGAAAAGAAGATATCTTGCCATTATCTCTTCATCTTATCCGCAAATTCAATCAAGAATATGGCAGAGCCGTTACGGGCCTGCATCCCTTTGCCATTCATAAGCTTCAAGACTACAATTGGCCAGGCAATGTTCGAGAGCTAGAAAATGTACTAGGAAGGTCTATCATTAATATGAGGTTTAACGAGGTGCAAATTGAAGCTGACCATCTTCCAGAACTTTCCGTGGGGAGAAGACCGGAAGAATCTTCGAACCCCATGACTCCTATAGGTTACTCAGGGTCACAGAAGCTCTCGGATATCTTGGATGCTGTCGAGAGGAGTGTAATCCAAAAAACTTATGAAGAAAGCGGGAGAAACAAAACGAAAACAGCGAAACGTTTAGGTCTTTCCATTCGAAGCTTATATTATAAGCTAGAAAAGTATGAACTCGTTTAGAGTATGTAATAATTGCCTGCAATTTATTGCAGGCTTTTTGCATGTTTTTGCAGACTATACAAGAAGAAATCTGATATTAGCGCTGGAAGCGCTTCCTGAAGAAGCTGGCACGCCTTTTGCTTATTACATAGGTGTCTTCCCTTTTGTGCAAGCTAATCAATATATTGACTAATTTTGATTATCCTGACATAAAGGGGAAGCTTATGAAAAATTTTTCCGATATCCTTCAAATGGCCAAAGAGTCTCCTTGTCTTCGTGTTTCCGTTGCGGTGGCAGAGGATGCTGAGGTACTAGAATCGGTTGCTGCGGCAGTAAAGGAAGACATTGCCCAGTTCGTATTATTTGGCAATAAGGAGCGAATACGAGAGATTGCAGAAAGAGAAAGAATACCCTTAGATGGCACTGAAATTATGAATATAAGAGATCCTATCCGGGCGTGCAGGGAGGCCGTCGCATCAGTTAATAAAGGTGATGCAGATGTTGTGATGAAAGGAATGGTCTCCACTAAAGACGTGCTGAAGGCCGTACTGGATAAGGACGTTGGATTGCGTTCCGGTAAAGTATTAAGCCATGTGGCGGTCTTCGATATGCCTCGTTATGATCGGCTGCTATTCGTGACAGATGCAGCGATGAACATTGCGCCTACACTCGAAAATAAAGTACAGATCATTGAAAATGCTGCTGTCATTTGCCGTTCCCTAGGGGTGCATAGACCCAAGGTAGCCTGCGTAGCAGCCGTTGAAACCATCAATACCGACATGACAGCAACCGTAGATGCGGCCTTACTCAGCAAAATGTCGGAGCGGGGGCAAATTAGAGATGTGGACATTGATGGTCCCCTTGGCTTAGATATTGCCATATCCCTGGAAGCAGCCCAACAGAAAGGGGTTGGCGGAAAAGTGGCAGGTAAAGCAGACTTGCTTTTGGTCCCGGATATCGAATCGGGCAATATTTTATACAAATCTATGGTCTATTTTGCCGGAGCAAGAGTCGGAGGCATGATTGCGGGGGCAAAGGCACCGGTAGTTCTCACTTCTCGAGCGGATACCCATGAGTCAAAGCTGTACTCGATTGCATTAGCTTGTGTGGTAGCTTATCAGAATTTTAATCAAGGAATCATGAAAAGGATGATTCAAGTATGAGGGGGAAATTACTCCAATGATCTTTAGGTATATGGAAAAATACGATTATGAACAATTGGTTTTCTGCCAAGATCAAAACTCCGGGTTAAAAGCGATTATCGCTATTCACGACACCACGCTAGGGCCGGCACTAGGAGGCACTCGCATGTGGACCTATGCCAGTGAAGAAGAGGCCGTCATTGATGCTCTTCGGTTAGCTCGTGGGATGACTTATAAGGCAGCGGCAGCGGGCTTAAATCTTGGTGGCGGAAAAACAGTGATTATCGGAGATCCGAGAAAAGATAAAAATGAAGAAATGTTTCGGGCCTTTGGGCGTTATATTCAAGGGCTTAATGGGCGCTACATTACTGCAGAAGATGTTGGGACGACAGTTGCGGATATGGATTTGATCCATCAAGAAACGGAGTTTGTGACAGGTGTGTCCCCTGCATTCGGCAGCAGCGGCAACCCGTCTCCTGTTACAGCATACGGGGTATATCGGGGGATGAAGGCTGCAGCGCTAGAAGCGTTTGGCTCAGACAGCTTAGCGGGAAAAAGGGTAGCCGTCCAAGGGGTTGGTAATGTGGCATTTAGCCTCTGCCGCTATCTTCACGAAGAAGGAGCAACATTAATCGTAACCGACATTAACCCAGAAAACGTCAATCGAGCTGTTCAGGAATTTGGAGCTCAAGCCGTAAATGTTCAAGATATCTATTCAGTCGATTGTGATATCTTCTCCCCCTGTGCATTAGGAGCCGTGATCAATGATGACACCATTCCACAGCTTAAGGCTAAAATCATTGCTGGGGCGGCAAACAACCAATTGAAGGAAGAACGGCATGGAGACCTGATTACAGAGATGGGTTTAGTGTATGCCCCGGACTACGTGATTAACGCTGGGGGCTTGATCAATGTTGCTGATGAGCTGCTAGGCTATAATCGCGAGCGTGCACTTAAGAAGGTAGATACGATCTATGACAATATTTTGAAAGTATTTGAAATCGCCAAGAGAGATGGAATTCCAACCTACGTAGCAGCAGATCGGCTAGCAGAGGAAAGGATTGAATCCGTGAAACGATCTCGCAGTACCTTTTTGCGAAATGAGAGACATCTGTTAAATCGCACGAACCGATAAAAAAATCTGCGCGGATAAGAGGAGTTGAAAAAATCTACCATGCGTCATATCGTTCGACTACTCGTCATTAATCCTGGTTCTACGTCCACGAAGATTGGGATCTACGATAACGAAAAATGTATCCTGGAAGAAACATTGCGGCATGACATCGAACTTCTGAGCCAATTTCCGCGCGTGATGGATCAATTCTCATTCCGCAAGCAAGTGATCTTAGAGGCGCTGCATGAGAAAGGCATTAACATTACGAAGATAAGTGGTGTTGTGGGAAGAGGCGGGGTCTTGCAACCCATTCCTGGGGGGACTTATCTTGTCAACGAGCCGATGCTCGATGACCTCCGTTCTGCTCGCTATGGAGAGCATGCTTCGAATCTAGGTGCCTTAATCTCCTACGAGATTGCTGAACAGCTTCACATTCCTGCCTTTATTGTGGACCCCGTGGTAGTGGATGAAATGGATGATGTGGCTCGCTTGTCCGGCCATCCACGGATGGAAAGAAGGAGCATTTTTCATGCCTTAAATCAAAAGGCAGTCGCTAGACGAGTCGCTACCGAGCTAGGCAAGAAGTATGAAGAACTTCATGCCATTGTGGCGCATATGGGCGGTGGGATCTCCGTTGGAGCTCATCGAAACGGCCGTGTGATCGATGTGAATAATGCGCTCGCGGGAGAAGGGCCTTTTTCGCCAGAGCGTGCAGGAACCTTGCCTGCGGGAGAGTTGGTAAAATATTGTTTCTGTGGCAAATACAGCCAACAGGAGATTGAAAAATGGCTGGTTGGCCAAGGAGGACTTGTTGCTTATCTAGGAACGAATGATGCACGGAAGGTAGAGGAGCTTGTGGATGCCGGAGATCAGCAGGCTAAGCTTGTTTTTCAGGGGATGGCCTACCAAGTGGCAAA
>JBEQAI010000311.1:0-4653 GCA_041640415.1 Ammoniphilus sp.
GAGATTTATATAGGAATCAGTTCGGTCGCGGATGAAGAAACCCATGATCTTCTTATCTATGATTGGCGGGCGCCAGTCTCAGGAATGTTTTATGATTATACGCCAGGCCCTGCTAGGTACCAAACTCCCGACGGTGAGATCCAAGGGGAAATGGAGCTGAAAAGACAATACATTATTAAACATGGAAAATTAGAGGATATGTTTGATACAGGGATCAACATCGGGGATGAAATGCTTCAGGTTATGCTGGCCAAAAGTGCCCATGAAAAAATGAGCAGCATTGTGATGACAATCCAACAAGAGCAAAACCGCATTATCCGTGATGATGAGCATCCGATCCTGGTGGTGCAGGGTGCAGCAGGCAGTGGAAAAACCTCAGTAGCCCTACAGCGTGTGGCTTATTTATTGTATAAATACCGGAACAGCTTAAGTGCGGATCAGATGCTCCTTTTTTCGCCGAATTCGATTTTTAACGATTATGTCTCAAATGTCCTTCCCGAGCTTGGAGAAGCGAATATGCTTCAAACGACTTTTCAGGATCATTTGGATAGGGGATTTGATGATGAATGGAAGGTGGAGGATATTTATGACCAATTTGAGTACCTGCTGACTGAAACTCAACGGGCTGAATATCCGATTCGCTTAAAAGGGATTGAATGGAAAACGTCGAGTGAATTCATGACGCTGCTGGATCGTTATCTTGAGCATGTCAAGAAAGCAGATATCTTATTTGAGGATTTTGCTTTTCGAGATAAGGTGTTGATTAGTAAGGAGCAGCTGGCAGAGCTGTTTTATATCGAGTTTGGACATGACCCTTCAATCAGTAATCGACTGGATAAAGTGAAGGAAAAGGTATTGGCTGAATTGGATATTATACAGCAGCGTGTGGCTCGAAATGTTTTCAAAAGAATGAAGCAGAGCCCCAAATACCTTGGTTCGGACAAGGAGATGAAGGACGAAGCGGGCAAAAAAGCCAAAAGAGCCATCGGGCCTCTACGTGATAGGGCCAAGAGTCTGGGTTTTGTCGATATGATGGGGATGTATACCAGACTGTTTAGTGATCCTAAATGGGTACTCGAACTAGGAGGGAAACCGATAGAAGAATTTGAAAAGCTAGGAGCCTATACTCAAGCGAGAATAAGCGCGAGAGAAATTCCATATGAGGATGCTACCCCAATTGTTTATATGCAATCTGCTTTCAAGGGCTTCAACAGGTTGAATCGAATCAAGCAAGTGGTGATTGATGAAGCTCAGGACTACTCGCCGTTTCAGCTAGTATATATACGACGACTTTTTCCGCGAGCCAGGTTCACTCTATTAGGAGACTTAAATCAAGGGATTTACTATGCCAATGTCCAAAGCTACAGTCGTTTAGGTGAGTTGTTTGGTGAAGATAACGTCGGTATCGTAAAGATGAAGAAGAGCTATCGTTCAACCAGTGAAATCATCGAATTTACCCGCCAGATCCTTCGAAATCCGGAGCCAGTGGAAACGATTGGCCGAACAGGAGAGTTTCCCAAAGTTACCGAGGTAAGACAAGCCGATCAGCTTGCAGCATCCATTCAACAGGCGGTTCACTCTCTAACCCAGCAAGGGGCCGAATCGATTGCGATCATCTGCAAAACCAGCCAAGAGGCAGAACAAGCCTACCAATCGATGCTACCGCTATTGAATAATAATGTGCATCTGTTTACCAAGAAGACTCGTACTTTCGTAAGCGGAATAGTCGTGGTTCCAGCTTACCTGGCAAAAGGCTTAGAGTTTGATGGGGTCATCATTTATAACGCCTCGCAAGAGGTGTATGCGCATGAGAGCGATCGAAAATTACTCTATACAGCTTGTACTCGTGCTTTGCATTACTTGCAGGTGTTTTACACCGGGGAACTTACTTCCATGCTAAAGGATGTTCCCATCGCTGCAAATTAAAGAAACTGCTCCCCGGTTGGGAGCAGTTTATGAGGGTTAACCTGCACGGTTGTCAAGCAACTGGAAAAAATATTTCTCAAAATCCTCCGCGCGAAGGGGCATAGAAAGCAAATAGCCTTGGGCTTCATTGCAGCGGTTTTCTTTGAGGAATTCAAGTTGCTGGTCGGTCTCTACGCCTTCAGCAATAATGGACAAATTGAGACTGTGGGCTACTTGAATGATGGATTGAACAATCGAGGTTTGGGCGGAGCCCATGACAACATCCTGGATAAAACTGCGGTCAATTTTCAGATAGTCCACAGGGAATTCCTTTAGATAGTTGAGCGAGGAGTAGCCAGTCCCAAAATCGTCAATGGCTAATTCGATCCCCAAACGCTTCAATTCAGTAAGCTTTTCGATGACGTAATCGGGGTGCTTCATGGCTATGCTTTCGGTAATTTCAAGCTTGAGCTTGGAAGGATCCATCTCCGTTTCAACAATTAAGCGGCGTAGGTTGGGGATAAAGTCTTCGTGTAAAAACTGCTTCATCGAGACATTAACCGCCATTCTCAAGGACGGAAAATGGGAAAGCTGCCACTTCTTCCGTTGCATACAAGCTTCTTTAAGAACCCAGTCTCCAATCGGGATAATTAAGCCCGTTTCTTCAGCCAGAGGGATAAACTCAGCAGGGGAGATAACTCCCTTCGTAGGGTGATTCCACCTCAGCAAGGCTTCAACGCCTGAAATTTTGCCGGTCTGAATGGCGAACTGAGGCTGATAATGAAGTTCCAGCTGCTGATCTTCAATCGCCTTTCGCAGTTCTGTTTCTAGTTCTAATTTATACATGATGGAATCATTCATATTTGAGTTAAAGAATTGATATTGATTTTTTCCGTGCTCCTTCGCTGCATACATTGCGGTATCCGCATGTTTAATGAGTGTCTTTATGTCTAACCCGTCATGAGGATAAACACTGATCCCCATACTGCCTGTAACGACAAACTCATGGGATCTCAGATGAAAAGGTTCCTGAATTTGCTGAAGGAGACGCTTAGCCATCGCATCTACTTCTTGAATGTATGTAATGTTCGGAATCATGACTAGAAATTCGTCACCGCCATAACGGGCGATGATGCCTTGATCTCCGCATTCCTGGTTCATCCGGTCAGCCATCTGTTGCAGCAAAAGATCGCCGAAGTCATGTCCGATCGCGTCATTGATAAACTTAAAGCGATCGAGGTCAATAAACATAATCGCGATCAAGGCGTCCCTGCGCTTCGTGGCTAGCTGTTGGAATTGCTCCTTAAAATGATAGCGATTCGATAGCCCTGTCAGTTCATCATGGTGGGCAAGATACTCTAAGTGCTGCTTGGATTGTTGAATTTTCTTGGACATGAACTGGAAGTTGTCGACCAGCACCTGAATTTCTTTTATGGAGGTCTTGGGCCACAACACTTCTTGGGCGGGCACATGCGTCTCGAGAGATAAATGGCCTGTAATTCGGGATAAGTGTTCAATTGGGGCTACAATCCTTCGGCTAAGCAGAAAGGAAAGCGGCTGGGTTAAAACTAAAATCAACAGACAAATGCTAAAGATCTTAATGTAAAGCTGATAGACTTCCGTCTGATAAGGAAAAACCGATCCCTTCACAACAATAGACCAGGCTTGAGGGGCATCTACAGGACTTTGTTTCCAGTAAAAGGATTTCTCCCATTTGAGCATGGGGGAGAGCAGGGGCTCCGAAGGCTGCCAGATCTGAATCTTGTTTTGCGTTAGTAAAGGGTTTTCCTCAAGCTTCTGTAACGAGGGACGATAGGAGTCTAGGGGTCGTAACTGGGGTTCATTGGTCATAATGATTCGTGTCTTCGAATCGATGATCGTAACGGTATAGCCAGGTTTAGTAACCTTTTCCAAAATCAGATTTCGAACGGAGTCTAAGGATAGAGCTCCCGCGATATAGCCGATAAATTGCTTTTCTTTAATCATCGGCATGGCTAGAGCGATGATCGGATAGGGACTTCCCTTAGCTATTAAAACATCAGAGACGGTAGGTTCATTGCTTTTTCTTAGTTCCTTGAAGTACTCTCGATCCTCATAGGTTAAACCAACGAGGGGCTCACCTTGTTCATTTTTTAGCGGATAAAAAGCAAAGGACTTAGCTTGTTCGTCTGCTGCATACATCATGGTAAACTGAGGAAAAGACTGGGTGATCAGTTCTAAGTCTTGACTTAACTGCTCATGTGGTACGGGCTGATACGTTTGTTGAATAGCAAGCTTGCGCAACGGGGTTAAGTGTTGATTCTGCCAACGCAAGAGCTCATCTTGGATGGTGGCTGTCAGTTCAACGATCGAATTTTCCATTTCTTGCTTCACTTGTTGAACCTTGTCATATCCTTCATATAAAATAAGAAATAAAGTAGGAAAAAGGATAAAGGAAACGATCAGATAGAATATTTTCTTTTGCAAAGAGTGAGAGGATTCGCCGGGAAGGAACCATCTCCTGATCGGGCCAAATTCCAGTAGCAGTCCAGCTACCAATGCGTTAAAGAGACCGTTTACACAATGCTTGAGCAAAATGACGAGACTAAAGGTTTCATTCATTCCTAGCACGTGGTGGTAACATAGCCAGGTGAGCGGAATGCCAATAAAAAACCAAAAAAGTCCATCCCAAAAAAGTAAATTCCGGCTAGGATTTCGTTTGATGAAAAAGCTAAGAAATACAACCTCGCTTATAAGGATAATAAAGGC
>JBEQAI010000312.1:0-4645 GCA_041640415.1 Ammoniphilus sp.
TTTCCCCAGCTGGTGCGTACGCCAGGGATAGCCGCTTGATGAAAGACAAAATTCTTGTCAAGCAATAGAGCCTTCCAGTCCAGGTCAAGAATTTGATTTCGAAGCAGAGAAAAGTTGACATGCTCACTCAAGCTTTCTAAATTCTTTTCTTTAATCTTAGGATCATAGTTAGATGTAAAACAATCAATCCCCGTCACTTCAAAACCCTCAGCAAGGAGCCGCCTGCATAATGCTGAACCGATAAAGCCGGCACATCCAGTCACAACAGCTTTTTTCACCTTGCATCACCACCCTTTCTTTTTCTAACTCTTTATATTTGGACGAAAATCTTTAACGATAAGCAGGCCACCACGATATCCAAAAATCGGAATATAGTGGTCTCCCCATTTGCGCAAAGAATGAATCACTAACTCCCTACGCAAGTAGTTTCTTGCCTTAAAATCTTCCCGATTAGTCAACTGACGGCGATGCTTCCTCCGGTTGTAAAGCGTTTTATCTATCCAGTGCACAGGATGGTTTTCAATCAGCTTTACAACCATTCGGCGATCCTCCATAATCCTACCATTATAAGGGTCATTTGTCTCCCATCCGCCTGCTTTACGAACCGCTTCCGTACGATAGCACCTTGGATGCAGCATATAAGTCATGTATTTAAGAAACTCGTATTTGTTGTTAAATTGCTTGTGGCGTATCGTCCTCCTCTTTTTCCATTTCCCATCCTTGCTTTCCGTCCACATACGTACGTTCCCATAATAAAGAGCTGCTTTCGGATTTCGTTTTATCGCTTTAGAAAATGCTTTTAGAGCGCTCTTACTCAACCAATCATCTGAATCCAATTGTATAAAGAAATCGGTATCTACTTCCTTCAGTGCCCGGTTCATGACATGTGAAATGCCTTGATTCTTATCAAGGGAGATCAAACGAACTCGATTATCTGTTAGATAGGGCTTAATGGCATCCGAGGTTTTATCTGTCGAAGCGTCATCTACAATCAGCAATTTCCACTTGGAATCCTTTTGTGCGAACACACTTTTAATTGCCTTTTCAATAAAGTTCGCACGATTATAGGTTGGAATAACGATGGTAAACCTTGCCTTAGTCATCTATATCGTGATCCTCATGGATGATCAGCCGAGATTTGTCACCAAGGTGGAAATTCATAAACTTATTTTTTCCTTTCATTAATCCGGCAAGGTGAACTTCCCTTCCAAATACACTATGAGATACGGGGTACGGAAGATGACGCACAATTGACTTCTCCAGCAAAATACTATGATCGATTATACAACCCTCAATACGGCATTCATCTTGTATCGCTACAAACGGGCCAATGGTTGCGTTACGCAAAATACAGTTTTCCCCAATAATCACCGGTCCTTTTATCGTGCAGTTTTCTATAATCGTATGTTTACCTAATATGATGCGGTCCTCTAAATCTCGCTGCATCATCCATTGATTCGCTTCCAACCAACGCTCAACTGTACCCACATCTGAGTACAGTTTTCTGCTCACAGTGTAGGTGATAGAATAACCTTGGTCGATAAGCCACTGGATAGCATCCGTAATTTCATATTCCCCTCGTGCGGAAGGGTGAATGCTTTTTACAGCATCGAAAATAAAATGATCAAATAAATAAGCTCCTATTACCGCTAAGTTGCTTTTCGGCTTGGCTGGTTTTTCCTCCAGCCCAATAATGTCTTCGCCTTTAATCTCAGCGATGCCAAACTCCTGGGGATTAGGAACCGCAGACAAAAGAATGGAACCATTACTATTGTTGCGCTGGTACGACTCTATAAGCACTCCAAGATCTTCAGCAATAAGATTATCCCCTAAAAGAAGAATAAAAGGAGAACCGTTGATGAAAGCTTCTGCATGCTTAACCGCATGTGAAATTCCTTTTTGCTCCGTTTGGTAGATATAGTCCACCTTTGCCCCAAAGCGATCACCATTTCCAACTAATTTAGGAATCCCGCTCTGTAAAGGATGAATGACAATCCCAATGTCCGTAATCCCATTTTTCACCAAGTTATCTATGCAGTATTCCAATACGGGTTTATTTGCCACCGGTAGAAGGGTCTTAGGCTGCGAATAGGAAAATGGCTGAAGCCTCGTTCCTTTGCCGGCGCATAAGATCAATCCTTTCATTTAACCACTCCTATGGAAGGTTGTCGTCCATTTCCTCCGCTTACTATCGCTAATTCTCGTCTGCTAGTAACATAGTCTATGATTGGGAAAAACCCCTGGACACGGCACAAGTCTACGAGTGCTTGATTTAGCTAATAAATAGGCCATAACACCCCATTTCTACTTTATCTACTATTAGATAGGTAATAGAATTCTAGTAGGATAGCTTATGCTTAATATGTAAAGAGAAGCCCTATGGAAGGGCTTCTTGATCTTAGCTGTTTCTTCTCCGGTCTTTTCGTTTAGGTCTGCCTCGTTCCTTCGTCACATTAGTGACGGCTACATTGTCAGCTGTACCGTCATTTTCCGATTCAATGATTTCCGTTTTCTCGCCAAAAGCAATCCAGGTAATCATTCCTCGCAATTCTCCCTGGCCTTTTCGACGAACGACGGAAACGATAGCCTTTTTAGTCGCTTGTTCTTTCAGTACCGCATAGCAGTCAGGCTGGTTAGTCATAGCCACAACGACATACTTTTCAAGGCTATAAGGCTGCTCGAATTCCAACGTTACGTCTACCGACTCTTCATCGTTCTCAAACTGAAATAATCCGATCCCAAATTGCTGCAAGGGATTGCTGATTCCGGATAACGTCTGTACAGGGTTAATAGAAAGCTTCTCACTCGAGATCGATCGGTCAGGAATGTGTTCAGGCTGGATGGCTCCAGAGGCAATCTTTTCTGATGTAATGGCACGTTTACGCAGATGGTCAGCGGCAATAGCCTCTTTAGAAATATGTTCCCCGGATACACTATCATAGGCTAATTTGTCTGAAGTGACACTGAAATCCTGTAGTTTCGGAGTCGAGATAATCTCATCTTCCAGATGCTCTTCTTCAATACAGCCCTCGCTTAAATGTTCAGGTTCTATGCTTCCAGGTCTTATATGCCGGCTTCCCACTGCTTCGTCCTTGAGATGCTCTCCAGTGATTGCCTCTCTTGCGATTTTTTCACCGGTGACCGATTCCGCATGGAGCTTCTCGGAAGTGACACTTTGGTCCTGCAATTTCCCTGACGAGATCGCATCATCCTGCAAGTGATCGACTGTAATGGCATTCCTTTGAATTTGATTGCCAGTTATGCTTCCTTCACCAATTAATCCACCATCTATGGCTCCTAAGCTAAGTTTTTCTTTCGTAACCGCGCCATCCGCAATCTTTTCCTTTGTTACGCTCTCTTTCTGAAGCTTCTCGGAAGAGATTGCCTCATCTTGGAGATGTGACCGCATAATGATATGGTCACCTAAGTGTTCAGACGTAATAAGTCCTTCTCGCAGATGGTGTCCTTCAATTCCCTGATCTCGAATGTGTTCTCCATGAATATGGCCTTTCGCGATTTTATCTTCAGTTACAGCTTCGGGTGCAATTTTATCAGTTGTTACTGATTCTTCCTGAAGATTTTCTTCAGCAACACTTGAGAGGCCTAGATGTTGCGACGAAATGGATCTGAACTGCACATGATCGCCCTTGATCGACTTCTTCTGAAGATGAAAGCTGGAAACTGAACCGTTCGCAAGCTTATCTTTCGTTACAGAGCCATCGCATAGCTTCTCTTTTGTCACGCTCTGATCTTGCAATTGGTTTGTGTCGATGATATTGTCTAGAAGGTGTTCCGTAGCGATACTGCCATTCTTTAGGTGTCGTCCTTCTATGACATGATCTTGAATATGGCTACTTCCTATCGATCCTTCGGCTAGCTTTTCTTCCGTTACCGATTGGGAGCTTAATTTTTCGGTGGTAATGCTCTGATCTTGTATTTTTCTTGTACTGATCGATGCATCCTGAAGGTGGGCTTCCGTTACAGCTTCCCTTGCCAGCTTTTCACTGGTGATAGAGGCGTAATCTAATTTTTCCGAAGTTACACTGAAATCTTGGAGCTTATTGGTGGAGATCACATCATCCTGCAAATGATCCTCTGAGATGCTTCCATGAGCTAGAGCATTTCCGGTAATGGACTCAGGAGATAGATGCTCATTCGTGATGCATCCCTTTGCAAGCTTATCCCCGGTTACGGATTCAGGGCTTAGTTTTTCAGTAGTAACAGCATGAGTTTGCAGCTTAGACTCGGAAACGATATCATCCTGAAGATGTTCCTCCGTAATACTACTCTTATCCAAATGACCCGAATGGATACTGCCAAGTTGTAGATGGCGTCCCTCTATTGCACAATCTTGAATATGGCTCCTTCCTATCGATCCTTCGGCTAACTTTTCTCCGGTGACAGATTGGGAGCTTAATTTCTCCGTGGTAATGCTCTGATCCTGAATTTTGCCACCACTGATCGATGCATCCTGAAGGTGGGCTTCCGTTACAGCTTCCTTTGCCAGCTTTTCACTGGTGATAGAGGCGTAATCTAATTTTTCCGAAGTTACACTAAAATCTTGGAGCTTATCGGTGGAGATCACATCATCCTGCAAATGATCCTCTGAGATGCTTCCATGAGCTAGAGCATTTCCGGTAACGGA
>JBEQAI010000313.1:0-4641 GCA_041640415.1 Ammoniphilus sp.
CTGAAGGAGCGATTTGCACCTTTTGTTCACTACTTGGCTCTTCCTGAATCCGTCATCGTTTCGAAAAAATGGACGGAGGGCAACGATCTAAACAGTGCTCCTATGGGAGCAGGTCCTTTTAAGTTTGTAGAATGGGTGAAAGGGCAGAAGTTTGTTGTGCAAAAGTTTGATGGCTACTATAAGCCAGAGGAGCCTAAGCTCGACGAGATCAAATTCGTCTTCTACTCCGATGAAAACACTAGAGTCAACGCGCTTCGCGCTGGAGATGTGGATCTGGTTGAATATGTCCCTTGGAAAGATGCAGCTACCATTGAAAAGGATTCTAATTTAAAGCTGGATAGCCAGAGCGGACCTTTTATGCAATTGCAATTTAATACGAAATTCGAGCCATTCAGCGATCCAAAGGTAAGACAAGCGATCTCGTATGCCATTGACCGTAAGGCTATCATCAATACAGCCTTCAACGGACGCGGTACGCCGATTTATGGTTTGGCAATTCCAGAAGGTTATATGGGATACAACGAGAAGTACACGAACTACTTTGAACCTAATGTGGAGAAGGCCAAGCAATTGCTTGCTGAAGCCGGGTACCCGAATGGATTTAAGGCTCGCTTACTTTCCACATCTCAGTATTCTTTCCATCAGCAAACCGCCATTGCGGTACAGTCTGAGTTGAAGAAGGTCGGCATTGAGGTGGAGCTGGACTTGCCGGATTGGGCTTCCAGGGTGAAGAAGAATGTTGAAGGGGATTATGACTTTGTGGTGGCCGGAACGGCCGGAGATATCACCGATGCGGATTGGCTTAGCAATTTCTATACTGGCGGAGAGGTCAGACTGAACAATTCAGCTTATTTTGACGATGCGAAAATCAATGAGCTACTGAACGCTGGTCGCCAAGAGACGGATGAGGCGAAGCGTAAGGAAATTTATGAACAATTGATCGGCCGTGCTCTAGAGCTTTCCCCGTTTGTCTATTTGTCCTGGCGTGAGCAAAGCTATGGCATGAGAACGAATGTAGAAGGATTTGCGAATTTGCCGGGCTTCCTGTCCTTCCAGTCCGGAATCTCGCTTGAAGATACTTACTTAAAATAATCCGTGAAGAAATTTCCCCCTTAAAGGAACCGTAGATGTGCCTTTTAGGGGGATCTTCATGACCATGATATACAAGGAGAGCGAAAGATGAAATTAATCGGTATCGGTGATAATGTAGTCGATTATTATCAGGATCAAGGGCTCATGTATCCTGGAGGAAATGCCTTGAATGTCGCTGTTGTGAGCAAAAGAAATGGTGCGGAAGCATGCGCGTATCTTGGGATCACGGGAGATGATGCAGCAGCAGAGCATGTGATCCGTTGTCTGGAAGCGGAAGGAATTGATATCAGCCGAATTCGTCGCGCCTACGGACCCAATGGGGAAGCGACGGTTGCCCTCAATGAGGATGGGGATCGTGTATTTGTCGGCACGAACCGGGGGATTCGGGTTCAATCCCTGCTTACCCTCCGCCTGACGGAGGATGACTTGGACTACATCAATCAATATGATGTCATCCACACGAGCATTAACAGCGATTTGGAGCACGAGCTGCCACGATTGGCACATAAAGCCATCTCTTTCGATTTTTCTACAAAAAAGCGCTGGAACCCTGACTATTTGCAGAAGGTTTGTCCTTATTTGACCTATGCTTTTTTTTCCGGAAGCGACATGACAATGGAAGAAATAGATTCTTTAATGAATGAGGTTCACCGACTTGGGGTGAAGGTGGTTGGTGTGACCCGGGGATCGGAGGCTGCCATTTTCTCCAATGGTGAGGAACGATATCAGCAAGATCCTGTAGAGACTCATGTCGTGGATACGATGGGGGCTGGGGATTCGTTCATATCGGGTTTCCTATCCTCCTATCAAGATCAGCGAAATATGAAGGAAGCACTCCTTCAGGCTGCTCGATCGGCCGCAGCAACCTGTGGGGAAAATGGGGCTTTCGGGTATGGCACGAAGAGATAGCTTTTCCTTGAAACTAAGGCTGTTGGAGGATTTCCAGCAGCTTTTGCTTTTTATGTTATAGAGAGTAGGGAGGCTTAATGTATGGGACAGCTTCACCTTCGACTACGTGTTCAGCCCGAAATAAAATCGAGGGGATTTTTAAAAGGGATCAATTTTTTCTCCTTTGCAGGCTATGCTATGGTTATCTCTTATTTTCCGCTGTATTTTAAAGAAATCGGTTTGTCCGTGAAGGAAATTGCCTTGGTGTTAGCAATCGGTCCCTTGGTTTCTGCCTTTAGTCAGCCGTTTTGGGGATTCATGGCGGATAAATCGGGCTCCGCTCGGCGAACCATTCTGATAGTTGTGAGTCTTACCGCATTAAGCTGTTGGGGAGTTTTTTTCAAGGAAAGCTTCTATTGGGTGTTTGTTTTTATGACTTTCTTTATGTTTTTTTCTTCCCCGATTGGACCGCTTACAGAATTATTGAATTTAGACGTATCAGTTAAGCATGGCGTTCCTTATGGCACCATACGTGCTTGGGCTCCGTTAGGCTTTAGTGTTTCTTCCATAGCATCAGGAACCGTACTCAGTTGGATAGGCCTTTCCGGTATGGTATATCTGTACAGCACTTGCATGATGTTATTGATATTTTGTGCGCTGAACTCAGAAGACAGACCGGCTTCTGCAAACAAGATGGAAGCAAAGGATATGCTTTGGCTCCTTAGACATCGGCCCTTTTTAAAGTTCCTACTGTTCGTCATGATGATTGCAGTGCCCCATAAAATGAACGATAGCTGGTTGGCTATTTTTTTGGATAGTATGGGTACTTCCAAACAAATGATTGGTGTGGCTTTTATGCTGGCCGCTGTTTCGGAAACGATTGTATTTCTTTTTTTCAGTGCCTACATAGAGAGATTTGAACCCAAGAAGTTGCTTTATTTGTCGGCTTTCGGTTATTCCTTGAGATGGGTGCTGTATGGTTTTATTGCTTCTCCTATTGCCATTTTAGTTTTGCAGCTGTTCCATGCGCTAACCTTTGCCGTCTTCTTTGCAGCGAGCATTCGCTATATCGCCATGATTGTTCCCGATTCCTTCAGAGGTTCAGGGCAAGGGTTGTTTTCAGCCTTCTTTGTAGGGATTGCAGGGATGATCGGCAGCTTATCGGGCGGGTGGGTCATGAGTGTATTCGATGGGGAAATGATGTATCTTTTAGGAAGCTTGCTGTCTTTGGTAGGAGGTATTTATATGATGACCAAATTGAAAGGAGAATCTCAGCATGATCAAGTCCATTATCTTTGATTTTGACGGAACTATTTTAGATACCGAAACCGCATCATATCGCGCATGGATGTCTATATATAAGAGATATGGGTTAAGGATGAGTCTGAAAGACTGGGGAAGATTTGTCGGTACGACAAATAAAGAGGATAATCCTTATACTTTTATCAAGAATAACGTAGCTGATTTTGCTTTAAGCGAGAACGAAGTACGCTCCGAAATGAGGCAGATCGCTTCCGCGACGATTCATTATGATCAGATTTTGCCGGGCGTAAAGGAACTCATTTTTTATGCTCAAAATAAGAATCTGAAACTGGGCATTGCGACTAGCTCCTTGAGAGAAACCGTGTTTCATCATCTTGAAAAATTGAATCTTCAGTCCGTATTTGATGTGGTGACCACGAGAGATGATGTAACCACCGTAAAACCTGACCCTGAGTTGTATTTAAAGACTATAGAGGCCTTGAAAGTCAACAAAAATGAAGTGGTTGCCATAGAGGATTCACCGAATGGAGCGTTAGCGGCCAAGCGTGCTGGGATTATATGTATTGTTGTTCCAAACCAAATTACGAAAGGTCTCAGGTTTCCAGAGGTTGATTTTATTTTCGAATCACTAGAAGAATTAGATGTTAGTTTGTTAGATTGATAAAGAAATTAAGCACTCCCTCCTAAAATTGTAAATATAATCCTCCTCGCTATTAAAGTGTGATATCAACCAGAAATAAAGTTTTCTAGTTCTCCTTCCATCCTAGAATTGGCTATATATTATTGGACTGAGTTCTTGAGAAAGCACCTGATAATAGGGAAGGCGAACTCCAACTGGATTTCGCCTTTTTTGTATTTCATCCTATAAAAAAGTATTTCATTAAATTGGCAGAAATGGGAAAAGTAATAAAATGATGGAATACCCCATTAAGGAGATGGCGGGATGTTTATCTCGAGATGGTTCAAAAACAAGAAACAGAAAAATCAGGCACAGGCTGGAGCACCCCATCAAATGGTGGAAAAGCATAATGATCAGAAAGTCAAGGGGAATATCGCTGACACCGTTCAATTCATTCAGGAGATTCTTGGTGAGAATGATGACCTAATCATCCGGCGGTTTCGTGTATTTGGTTTATATGATGGGGTTATGATTTATTTTTCCAATTTCGTAGACATCCAACAAGTAAATGAAGATATCCTGAAGCCTTTGATGCAAGTCCCTCGGCATCTCGAGGGGGAGAAATTTAAATCCTCCCCATTAAAAGAAGTCTTAATAAAAGATATCCTTTACCATAGCGCGATTCAATCGGAAAGCCAAATAGAAAAGATCATTCACGCGATCGTGCGCGGTGAAACGATTATCCTGGCGGAAGGTCTTGATGATGCACTTGTCATTCC
>JBEQAI010000314.1:0-4620 GCA_041640415.1 Ammoniphilus sp.
GCTTTATCGTTGAACAAATGGATTACCGAAAGGTGTTTACCCCTGAGGATTTCACGGAGGAACATCGCATGATTGCCGGTACGGTTTCTGATTTCATTGAGCGTGAAATCAATGTCCTTGGTGAGGATGGGAATAAACTCAACTATGAGCTCATTCTGAAAATCCTCAAGAAAGCAGGGGATGTCGGGCTTCTCGGCGCTTGCCTGCCTGAGGAATACGGTGGGCTGGGATTGGATGGTATCCGTTTTGCTTTAATTAAGGAGAAATTCAGTTCAGGCGGTACCTCCATCGTCATGTCCATCAACGGCCAAATTGGGATTGGCATGCTTCCCATTATCTTTTTTGGCACCGAAGAGCAACGGAGAAAATATTTACCGCAGCTGCAAGCCGGCACGCTCACCACGGCTTTTGCCTTGACTGAACCTCAATCGGGAACGGATGCCTCCGGGATCAAGACGACTGCTAAATTATCTGAAGATGGCAAACATTATATATTGAATGGAAGTAAGGTGTTTATTACAAACGCAGGGTTTGCGGATATCTTCGTTGTTTTTGCCAAGATCAATGGAACTGATTTTACTGCGTTTATTGTGGAACGAAACTCGGAAGGTCTGAGTATTGGGCCTGAAGAGAAGAAGATGGGACTGAAAGCTTCATCGACTTGCTCCATGACCTTCGAGGACGTCAAAGTTCCGGTGGAAAATATGCTTGGAAAACCTGGAAAAGGTCATTTGTTTGCTTTTAATACACTGAATTTTGGCCGTCTTTCCGTTGGAGCGGGCTGTCTGGGCAATACCAAGGTTGCACTTGATGTATCCGTTAAATATGCGAACCAGCGCATTCAATTTGGCCGTCCTATTTCTGCCTTTCCCTTAATCGGAAAGAAAATTGCAGACATGAATATCAAAACATTTGTACTGGAAAGTATGGTTTACCGCACGGCTGAACTGTTTGATACTGGCTTGCAAAAATTAGATTTTAGCGATCCGAATGTAGGGGAGAATTCCAGGGGCATGATTAGTGAGTACATGCTGGAATGCGCCATTAATAAAGTGTTTGGTTCTGAGGTACTCGACTTTGCCGCAGATGAGGGTGTACAAATTCATGGCGGTTACGGTTATATGCAGGAATATGAAATTGAAAGTATTTACCGCGATTCCAGGATTAAGCGGATTTTTGAAGGGACCAATGAGATTAATCGCCTTTTCTTGACCAAAAACGTGTTAAAACGTTTAGCCAAAGGACAGTTTCCTGAATTACAGCAAAAGCTGGATCAGGTATCCTCCGATGCTCAGCACGATCTTCCAGACTTTACAGGCGAGTTAGACCAAGAAAATCATTTGGTTTCCCAAGCAAGAAAAATATTTTATTTTGCTTTTGCTAAGGCATTACAAGCCTACGGATCGAAGCTAGAGGACGAACAAGAAGTAAGCAGCAATTTAGGCGATATTCTGATTAATCTTTATGCCATGGAGAGCGCCTTATTGCGTACGAAAAAATTGATGGAACAAACCTCTGAAAGAACATCCCAAAATGCCAAGGAGATGACCATCGCTTTTATTCATGAAGCATTCGATCAAATCACGGGCTTCGCCAAAGAAATATGTATGACGATTCAGAGTGGAGATGAGCTGCTAAATCAGCTTTCCCAACTTGATCAGTTATCCCGCAAAGTGCCAGTCAATATTATTGAATTGAAACGTCAAATTGCGGCCAGAGTCATTCAAGCAGAAAAATATACCGTATAAAGGGAGGAATAGAAAAATGAAACGTCTAGAGGGAAAAGTTGCGATAGTTACAGGTGCAGGAAAAGGGATTGGTGCAGCTACAGCCAAACGATTGGCAGCAGATGGGGCTAAAATTGCCATTGTCGATGTGAAAGAGGAATTTGCGATGGAGGCGGTTGAGGCGATTCAGGCCGCCGGAGGGGAAGCCATTCCGGTGGGTTGTGATGTATCTAAGGCTGAACAAGTGTCTCAAGCCGTAGAAAAAGTGGTTTCCCATTTTGGTCGCGTCGATATTTTAGTCAATAACGCTGGTGTTACCCGGGATAGCCTCATATTTAAAATGTCCGAGGAAGACTGGGATTTGGTCCTAGATGTTCATTTGAAGGGGAGCTTTTTATTCAGCAAGGCCGTTACTAAGCATATGGTTGAACAGCGTTATGGAAAAATCGTCAATACCAGCAGTTTAGGGGCTGTAGGCAAACGCGGCCAGGCCAACTATGCTGCAGCTAAGGCAGGATTGCAGTCCTTAACGCGAACGCTGGCAGTTGAATTTGGACCTTTTAATATTAATGTGAATTGCGTCGCACCAGGGTTTATTGCCACTGATTTAACTAGGTCGACGGCAGAGCGTCAAGGATTGAATTTTGATGAGATCGTCAAAGGGGCAAGTCAAAAGATTCCGATGAGAAGAGTGGGAACCCCGGAAGATGTGGCAAACGTGGTTGCATTTTTGGTAAGTGACGAGGCCAGCTATGTAGCAGGTGAAGTGATAAATATTGGCGGCGGAGATCGCTAAGTCTATTCCATGAATGAAAGGTAGGTTACTAGAATGATAGATCGGAATGCAATCGGTACAAAAAGCGAGATGATCGAATTTGAAGTGGAGAAAGGAGCGATTCGCGCTTTTGCTCGCGCCCTTGGGGATGAAAATCCGATTCACTTGGATGAGGCTTATGCGAAGAAGCAGGGGTACGCCAGCTTAGTGGCTCCCCCTACGTTTCCCGCTACATTTAGAATGCCTAAACCAGGTATCCAGGTGGAATTAAGCCGGACACTTCACGGGGAACAAGAGTTTCTGTATGAACGTCCCATTGTAGCAGGCGACAAGCTTCGCTGTGTCAGTCAATTGGTTGACATTTTTGATAGACCGGGTAAGACAGGACCGATGACGTTCTTCATCCTAGAGACTAGGGGCGAAGATGTAGAAGGAAATTTAGTGTTCATATCCAAGACGACCGTTATTTATCGATAGGGAGGAAATCATATGAGTTTGGAATGGAATCAATTGCAGATCGATCAAGAATTGGAGTACGTCAAGCCTCCTATAGAGAAGGTGCAACTAGTCAAGTATGCGGGAGCCTCCGGTGATTTTAATTTGATTCATACCGACGATGAAACGGCCCGTAAGGTCGGACTTCCGGGAGTTATTGCACATGGGATGATCAGTATGGGTTTCCTAGGGCAATTTATGGAACAGATTGTGGGAAATCAGGGATTCGTGAGTCGCCTTCAAGTTCGTTTTGCTGGTATGGTTCGTCCTGGCGATGTCGTGACCTGCCGAGCGAGAGTGACAGCCAAAAACGAGGAAAAAAGGACCGTTGAGGTCGCCATATTGGCTGAGAGAGAAGCAGGTAAACCTTCTACGATTGGAAGTGCAACCTTAAAGTTCCATCGATAACTTTGAAACTATCCTAGTATAGGGAATGATCTTATTCTAATATAAAGGTGTGAGAAAAATGAAATCGGAACGAATTGCAGCCATTGTTGGCGTTGCCGAATCCGACCTCGGTGAACTGCCTGGCAAAAACGTCCTGCAGCTGCAGGCACAAGCGGCTAAGCGGGCCTTGGATGATGCTGGGTTTACGAAGGATGATGTGGATGCTCTATTTACAACAGCCAATTGGGCTCATTTTCCCCAACTCATGTTGGGGGAGTATCTAGGCATCAAACCGAGATACACAGGCGGGACGAATATTGGGGGGTCCTCTTTCGAGTCCCATGTGGCCCATGCGCTTGTCGCGATTCAAGCAGGGCTGATCGATGTAGCGTTAATTACTTATGGCAGCACCAATCGCACCAGTCGGATTCCTTCTTTATCCAATCTGACCTTAAAGTATGAAGAGCCTTTCGGCATCCCTTCACCCGTGGGTCATTATGCCCTGGCAGCGATGAGACACATGCACCAGTATGGAACCACGTCCGAGCAGCTTGCCGAAATTGCCGTGGCCACACGGAAATGGGCGATGTTAAATGATAAAGCGTTTATGCGCAAGCCGCTTTCCATTGAGGATGTTTTGAGTTCACCGATGATTTGCGAACCCCTGCATCTTTTGGATTGCTGCCTGATCACTGATGGAGGCGGAGCCGTAGTGGTCGCATCCGCGAAAGCGGCTGCACGTGCCAAAAAGCGTCCAGTGTGGATACTGGGGCATGGAGAAATGCAAACCCATAATTCCGTGACCCATATGCCGGATCTAACCGTGACCGGTGCAAAGGAAAGCGGACGCCGAGCCATGGAAATGGCAGGGATCACTCACGATGAAATTGATGTCGTGCAAGTCTATGATTCTTTCACAATAACGGTGCTTCTGACGCTTGAAGCCTTAGGGTTCTGCAAACCGGGTGAAGGCGGGGATTTCGTCAGCGGACAACGGACAGCACCAGGCGGCTCGTTCCCGTTAAATACAAGTGGCGGAGGGCTATCCTATTGCCATCCTGGAATGTTCGGAATTTTCCTATTAATTGAAGCAACGCGACAGCTAAGAGGAGAATGTGGAGAACGCCAAGTTCAAGATGCCAAAATTTCATTAGTGAACGGTACGGGAGGAACGCTATCTTCCACATCGACGCTCATTTTAGGGAGGGATTAAGGGATGACGATCAAACTGTATCT
>JBEQAI010000315.1:0-4604 GCA_041640415.1 Ammoniphilus sp.
TTACGATATCAGGGTAGTACCTTTGGAGAAGTTGGACTGCCTTAATGGCTAAGGTGTCCATTCGCTGAATGACCGAATCCTTTTTCGAAGGATTAATATTAGATCTTGCCACAGCTTCTTCTGCAGGCACTGCGGTTCCGTTGCTCTGGCAATTATTCGTCACAAAATAGCCGTGTCCCGCAATTTTTGCTACTTTCCCTGTGACCTGCCATGGAGTCTCCTTGGTACGCTGAACCATGACCCGAAAGTCAATAGGGCGATCTTCTACTGTAGCAAGCGCAATATAACGCTGAATAATGTAAGCAGTCGTACCTACCTTTTGGGAGATCCTGTCGTAGGCTTTTTGGGCCCCAACAACCGTCAATTTGGAATCGTTATAATGAATCTCTAAAGCCTGACCTCCAAGAGCTGCTACCTTGATGATGCCCCGTCCTAAGGCTCCGCCTGTTGGCTTTAAAACAATAGCTTTATGCAATTGAAGCATGCTAAGGAAGTTCTGTTCGTTAAATACGCGGGTATCCGGTAAACTTTCTGCAATTTCCGGATCTTGTTTAAACAGTGCATGCTTGGTCCACTTGGATTTATTTATTTTGCGCTTCATACCATTCCTCCTCAAAGTAGAATCTATCTCTTCTTAGGGTATGAGATGGTATGAGAGATGGTTTGGATTTTGGGTAAAAATGGTTGAGTAACATCTAGGTATGTCTTAGAAGAAGCTTCACATGGAGCCTATTTAAGGGTATATCCATTGATATAGTATTTGATAGTTTCTAGCTCGTCCTCGTGTAACTCGCGTTTTAGGTGTGCTTGGTAGGATGGTGTTGACTAAGCTGTTCGAGAAAGTATGTAGCGTGGGATTCCGATATAGAATTCCCTTGCGCTAGCCGATTTTCCTTCTTCAAGAGTAGGATTCCCAGGTGTTTTGCCGATGTAGTTGGGAAAAGTATCCTATAGTTCCAGCCACCAACTAATGCAATGGCCGTGACAGTATGATAAATTAAGTCTTGTCGCTGAGACGAAAGTGAACAAACATGAGATGGTGCGTAGTTGCGCTAATCTGTTAATCAGGTTGGTGAGGAAAGTCCAGGCTCGCATGACCTGAGATGGTCATAGTGATCGTGCCTGCCGCAAGGCAGGGCAACTTGGCGAAACGCTGAGTTGACGGCGGGGAAACAGGCCTAAGGCAAACGCTAAGGCTGGAGTACTCTGAAAGTGCCACAGAAACGGTACAGTTTCCGAAAGGAAGCTGGTGGAACGGGTAAACCCCACGAGCGAGCAACCCAAATATGTTCCCAACTTGGGAATTGGTAGGGGCATCATCCAGAGGGAAAAAGAACTGACGGATGGCAGGGAAGCGATTCTCCTGAGTCAGATTCTCCTGAGTCAAATGACTACACCTTACGTGCAAGGCCAAGGCGGCTGCAAGAAGCACAAAAGGAACAAAACCTGGCTTATAGCCATCTCATGAAGCCTACAGTTTCACTTCAGCACTTGCGCTTGTCGTTCAATGGATAGGACACCAGATTCCGGTTCTGGCAATGGGGGTTCGACTCCCTCCAAGCGCGCCACATATCTTTGTTTTAAACCAAATTACATACCGTGCTAGATGGGGAGATGGCGGTGCCCTGTAACCTGCAATCCGCCTTAGCAGGATTGAATTCCCATCTGAGGTACAATGATGTAAGGCCTGCCTTGTGCAGATTCGTGTTGACAGTCAGGTCCTGTGCAACAGAAACCTATGAACCTGGTCAGATCTGGAAGGAAGCAGCCATAAGTGGATCATTCTGTGTGCCCCAGGGTAGCCTGACTCGAGCGAGTTCTCATAAGTAACGCTTGGATGATTGGAATCGAAGGTGGGTGCACGGTGTTATTACATAATGTCAGACTAGTCTAGAGAAAGGGCCTCTTTATGCCGAAAGGGGCTTTTTGTTGTGGCATAAATTTGACCTCCTTCCTTCGATTACCCATTCCCCCATCCATTCCCTTGGTGCGAAAGGGATATCCTTGTAGAGATGGAGGGAGCTTAAGATTACACTTAAGCATACCATTGGAGGAAGAGCCAAATGTATATACAACAAATCCAAGAAAATAATAATAATAACAATCAAAAGTTAGTGCGAAGTGCTGGGATGGCATTGGATGTTATGAAATTCGAGATCGCCCAAGAGTTTGGGATTCAGTTGGGGGCCGAACAAACGGCGCGAGCCAATGGAGCGGTTGGAGGAGAGATCACCAAACGGTTAGTACAATTTGCTGAACAAGCACTAGCCAGTAGCCATATATTGCATTAAAGGGGTGTTTCACCCCTTTTTGTTTTGTTTGATAATATTGCAGATGGAATGGATAAGAATACCCAGTCCTACAATCAAGGAAATAGCAAACAAGATCCAGATGGTTATGACTACGCCTTGGCTTGGTCCGTTCCCAATGGGTCCGGTTTTCGGGGCAAAGAAATGATGGAGTTTCCAGAATGAATAAGCCAAAAAGAATATAGCTGCGACGAGATTGATATAGGAATTCATATAAAGGGAAGACTCTCCTACGCTTATTTTGTTTGTATAATTATAGCAAAAGCTTCTGAGTTGGGTAGGTGCGGAAGAGTGACTAATAGCCTATAGATGATTCTGGATCAATTATTATCATTATCGATATTGATAATGTTCTAACAACCGTGTATACTAAAACCATTAATCTCACTTTTGATAAATGAAAGGACTAATGATGAAAAAAAACGCTGACATCATCCTTCATCCAATACGTATGAAAATTATTCAGGTGCTTGGCGGAGGAAAGGCGATGAGTATTCAACAAATCGGTTCCGTGCTTTCTGATGTGCCTCCAGCTACGCTATACAGACATGTAAATAAATTACTCGAGCATGGATTTCTAGAGGTTGTGCAAGAAAACCCAGTGCGTGGAACCATGGAGAAGATTTTAAAGATCAATGATAGTGCTTTTAATAACCAACACTTAGATGAGCTCTCGCCGCAGGAGCATCTTTCTTTGTTTACTACTTTTATGACGAATCTAGTAGGAGAGTTTAGTCAGTATGTAGAGCACCCCGAATTCTCCCCTCTTCAAGACGGAGCGATGTATAGGCAAGCCTTGGTACACTTGAACGATAGCGAGTGGCAGGAATTCATAAGTGATCTAAGTCAAGTCTTCCATAAAGCATTAGAAAAGGAACCACGAGAAGATCGAAGTGTAAGGACGATTTCAACCATCATTATCCCACAAAAGAAAAAAAGGTGACAGAAAATGACAGCATTTATCGAACGAGAAGTAAAATTTGAAAGCAGTGTAGAGTTATATGGAACCATGACAGTACCCCAAGACGATGCGGGGAAGCACCCCGCTATCATTATTATCCCAGGAAGCGGGCCAGTGGATCGGAATGGAAATATAGGTCAAGGGAAGCTCACCACAAACTTGTACAAGGATCTCGCCACTTTATTTGCCGAACAAGGGTACGTTACGCTTCGATATGATAAGCGAGGAACGGGAAAGAGTGGGGGCGGATATTTAAGTACAGGATTATGGGACCTTGTAAATGACGCAGAAAAGGCACTGTTGTTTATCCAGCAGTACCCCCAGGTGGATGCAACTAAGATCGTATTAGCTGGTCACAGCGAGGGAACTGTGATTGTAACGGCTGTTGCAGAGAAGCAAGAGCAGATAGCAGGCATCATGCTCTTAAGCGGGGGTGTAGATAACTTGGGTGAGGCTCTCGCTCATCAGCGCAAATTGTCCTATAGGGAATTAAAATCCAAGAAGGGAGTCATTGGATGGTTCTTTCGGAGGGTAATTGATGAAGAAAAACAAGAAAAAAAGGTGT
Organism: Ammoniphilus sp.; assembly: GCA_041640415.1. GTDB lineage: Bacteria > Bacillota > Bacilli > Aneurinibacillales > RAOX-1 > YIM-78166. Next base: position 3,836 of record JBEQAI010000315.1, read on the forward strand.
TCAAGCAAATGAAACCGGTCTTCGATTCGGATAAAGATGTAGTTAAAATCCAAGGATTTTTTAAGCAACCTGCAAAATGGCTGCGTGAACACTATGCCTACAATACAAGGGAAGCCTTAAGCAAGATCGGCTGCCCGGTATTAGCTATCCAAGGAGATAAGGATCCTCTTGTGGAAAATGAGGTGCTAAAGGAACTTCCAGAGCTTACAGCTGGCCCATCTGAGTACTATATTATTCCGGATATGGAGCATGCTTTGAAGGAACAGCAGGAACCTCGAACCATACTCAACTATAAGAAAGTAGTGAAGAACACAATCAACAAACCTATTCACCCTCTAGCTAAAGAGAAGATGTTAAATTGGTTAGAACGTATTTAAATTAAAGCAAAAAAACGAAGGGGTCCAAAAGTGTCTGAAAAAGACTCTAGGAATCCCTTTTTTAATTTTGTTCCGTCAGGATCAGGGGGCCGGTTGAAGTAATCGCAATCGTGTGCTCATACTGGGCGGAGAGCCGTCCGTCCAATGTTCGAGCAGTCCATCCGTTGGAATCCAACGATGACATCCAAGTACCCACATTTACCATGGGTTCAATGGTGATGACCATGCCTTCCTTCAAGCGAAGTCCTTTCCCTGGAAGACCAAAGTGAGGGATATTGGGAGGTTCATGAAGGGTGGGTCCTATTCCATGACCGGCAAAATCTCGAACAACAGAATAACCCTCCCCTTCAACGTAGGTTTGGATGGCGTGACCAATATCTCCAATTCGGTTC
>JBEQAI010000316.1:0-4600 GCA_041640415.1 Ammoniphilus sp.
ATGAGCTCTTTTCACCCGCTTATCTATATCGTTATCGCTTTTGTTGTTTTATTTTTTATGATCCGTATTGTCTTCCGGCTCTTGGGTAATGTTCTGCAAGTGTTTGCCGAGCTTCCTGTGATTTCATTTTTAAACCGATCCCTAGGTGCTGTTGTCGGAGGCCTCATGCTCATTTTACTGCTTTCGGTTTCTGTCCATTTTGTAGATCGTGCTCCAGATGGGAACTGGAAACGGTTGTTTTATCAGTCCGACATCATGCAATACATGCTTCAAATCTCTCCGTTTATTTCCGAGCAGATACGGATGATTCCAGATCCTCCAACAAAAACAGTTCCTTTGGATATCCTATAGACTTACCATTCTCCCCTTAATTTACAGGGCATGAAGGGAAAGCATGCAAGGCATTCTATAGGTACACTCAATTAAAGGAGGTTTGCTTTATGGCCAACCGAAACAAATTGATTGTTCCTCAATCCGCATCCCTAATTGATGAGATCAAATATGAGATTGCAAATGAGTTTGGAGTTTATGACTTCGGCGCTTATGCCACATCGCGTGCCAATGGGTCAGTAGGCGGGGAAATTACGAAAAGATTAGTCAAGCTAGCAGAGAGTGCCTTAGCTGGACAGCAACAGTAAGAAAAACCACATACGCTGGATAAAGAAAAGAGACTGTAAAATGGCAGTCTCTTTTCTTTTCTATCTTGTCCAGAAGCGGGACTTCACAGGCAAAAACAAATCGGCGATGCCAACTACGAGAGCAGCGAGTAAGGCGCCAATGACCGTAATATGGACACCCTGGACGATAAAATTAGTGAGGTAGATAATAAGGGCGGTGATTAAAAATCCTGTAATGCCCCGACCGTAAGGAGAAAGCTCCCCGCCAAAAAAGGACTCAAAGATCCAGCCCATGGCGGCGATGACAGCTGCAGCGAGAATAGCCGTGGAAATACCTCGGATAGTAAAACCAGGGACTAGGAAGCCTACTAGGTAGAGCACGAGCGTGGCGATGAAAAACCGCACGAGATGGTTTATCCAAAGCATGTCAGGTACCCTCCCTCTCCGACAAAGTATGATTAGTTTACCCATCTTTTACTTACATATACTTTTTATTTTTTGTTGCAAAGAAATGATATAATAGATCAGATATTGCAATCGAAAGGGGACTATCGTGGTGGAAGAACGCTTATATCGAACGCTTGAGTTTGATAAAGTTATTCATCAGCTCTTGGAAAATGCCTCTTCCTCCTTGGGAAGGGAAAAAATAGAACAGCTTACTCCAACAACGGATCTTGAAGAAGCAAAAGTGAGACAACAATTGACCTTTGAGGGCTTTACTGTTCTCCGTTTAAAAGGAAGTGTACCCTTCGGAGGAATCCGGGATATTCGCAGAGGGCTTACTCGAGCGAAGCTTGGCGCCTCTCTGAGTCCTTCGGAGTTGCTGGATATTGCGGGAACGGTTTATGGCGGCTGGAGACTAAGGCGTTTCATTGAGTCGTTATTAGAGCAGCAGGAGTTGCCATTATTGGCCGATATGGCCGTTCAAATCGAGCGTCTGCAGAAAGTAGAAGACGATATTTTTGCATGCATTGATGAGCATGGAGTAGTGATGGACAGCGCTAGTCCTGCACTCAGTCAGATTCGATCGCAGATTCGCGCGACCGAAGGAAGAATAAAAGACCGGCTAGAAAACATCATTCGTTCGACCTCGTATCAAAAGATGCTTCAAGAAAGTATCGTGACGATTCGAGGGGATCGTTATGTTATTCCCGTCAAGCAGGAATACCGGCACGTATTTGGCGGGATGATCCATGACCAATCGGCGTCTGGGGCAACTTTATTTATCGAACCGGAAGCGGTGGTACAAGCCAACAACCAGGTAAGGGAGCTTCGCTTTAAGGAAGAGCGTGAAGTGGAACGAATCCTTCAGATCCTTACAGGAATCGTTGCGGAGCACGTAGATGTCTTGGAACATAATGTAAAGATATTGGCAGAGTTTGATTTTACCTTTGCTAAAGCCTCTTATGCCCATCGAATTAAGGCGGTTCAACCCAAACTAAACGACAAGGGCTATATTAAGCTTAAAAAGGGCAGACACCCTTTAATTGCGCTTCAGGAAGTTGTTCCTATTGACGTCGAGATTGGACAGACCTACACGTCCCTAGTGATTACAGGACCCAATACCGGAGGAAAAACCGTTACCTTAAAAACGATCGGGCTACATGCCCTCATGGCGGCCTCTGGCATGCATATTCCGGCAGAAGAAGATAGTGAGATGGCGGTGTTTTCCGGTGTGTTTGCTGACATTGGGGACGAGCAGAGCATTGAGCAAAGCTTAAGTACTTTTTCAGGACATATGACGAATATCATCCGAATCCTCGGTCAGATGGATGCGAACAGCTTGGTTCTACTCGATGAGTTGGGAGCAGGAACAGATCCTACTGAAGGGGCTGCATTAGCTATGTCCATCCTGGATCATATGTATCAGCTCAAAGCAAGGGTCATTGCCACCACACACTATAGTGAGCTAAAGGCATTTGCTTATAATCGACCACAAGTGCTTAATGCGAGCGTGGAATTTGATGTAGAAACCTTAAGACCCACCTACCGCTTGTTGATCGGAGTTCCTGGTCGAAGTAATGCTTTTGCTATTGCGAAGCGATTAGGACTTCCTGAAGTGATTATTGAAGATGCAAAGCAACACGTAAGCATTGAAGATAAGAATGTGGAAAATATGATTGCTTCCTTAGAAGAAAACCGTTTAGCTGCGGAGCAAGATCGAGCGCGAGCCGAAGATATCCGCAAAGAGGCGGAAAAGCTCAGGGAACATCTTGAGCAGGAGAGGGTTGACTTTGCTAAGGAAAAAAATCTAATGCTGCAAAAAGCGGAGGAAGAAGCCGCGCGTTCGGTAGCTAAAGCTCGGAAGGAAGCGGATGAAATTATAGCGGAGCTTCGAAAAATAGCCCAGGAAGAACAAATAGGGATTAAAGAGCATCGCCTAATTGAAGCGAAGAAAAAGCTTCAGGAAAGTGTTCCTTCCTTCGAACGGGAAAAAGAGCGGAAGAAGAAGCAAGCAGGTAAAGAAACGTTAAAAGTTGGGGATGAGATTAAGGTTTTGTCTATTGGCCAAAAAGGCGAAATTATAGCGGACCTAGGAAACCAAGAATTTCAGGTGCAGCTTGGCATTATTAAAATGAATATTAAAGCAGATGATCTTATGCTGCTTAAATCCGGGAAAAAGAAAGAAGTGGTTCCTTATACCCGAGTGAAGATGTCTACTGAGACGGTAAGGCCGGAGTTGGATCTAAGAGGGTACAACATCGAGGATGCACTTCAAGAAATAGATAAATATTTAGATAACGCCGTAATGTCTAATCTTCACCAGGTTTCCTTAATCCACGGCAAAGGGACAGGGGTCCTGCGAATAGGGGTCCATAATTTCCTTAAGAAGCATCGCAGCGTGAAGTCCTTTCGACTAGGCGGACAAGGAGAAGGCGGTCTCGGAGCGACCATTGTAGAATTAAAGTAACCATTTTTGCAACCATGACCGCTTCCTTTCCGTATATGTGAAGAAATAGAAACCCCGTAAGGAGAAGGAGGATCTGGTGTGTCGGGCTGGTTAGAAAATCCTTATATCTTAACAACTGCGTTTTTCGCGGTTGCGATCCTTTCGCTGATTTTGTTTTTAACACTGTTCGAATTGGTTACCCGTTATGATGACTGGGAGGAAATAAAAAAAGGAAATCTTTCCGTTGCTATGGCTGTGGGAGGAAAGATATTTGGTATTACCAATATCTTTCGTTTTTCGATTGAAAGTAACGACACGATTGGTCAGGCTTTGATTTGGGGAGCTTTTGGATTTTTACTGTTGCTGATCGCCTATTTTATTTTCGAATTCATGACACCCAAATTTAAGGTGGATGATGAGATTGCAAAGGACAACCGAGCGGTTGGACTTTTATCTATGGTTATTTCAATCGGACTTTCTTATGTGATTGGTGCCAGTATAGTATAATTTTATAAGTCATGGGAATATTTCTATGTTTACAATGGGACAGCGAAATCGGTAATATGAAGATAACAACCTAATACTTTAGGTTGAGAGCTTATGGCGGCCATCGAGGATGGTCGTTTTTTTTATGCCTTTCGGAATGCACTAAACCCTGTTGGAGAATCCCGTCGAATAGTGTATAATTCATTGTTAGTTGACACGTGGAGGACAATAATGCTTAAAAGGTTAACTATTATACTGGTGTTTTTCTCGGTTCTTTTCTTATTAAGCGGTGCTGCTTATTGGTATATGACCACGAAATAGAGACTCTCGGAGGAATGAAAGATGGAAACAGCAAAACAGCTTCATGTGGCAGTGATCGGCATGGGGTTTATTGGACTTCCCCTGTCATTGAGCTATGCGATGAAGGGCGCCCATGTAATAGGTATTGACGTGCTACCTAAGCTAGTTGAAGAAATTAATGAGGGGAAATCCCACCACTTAGAATATTACCAAGGCAAATCTATATCCGAAATATTACGTGACCAGCTGGATGCAGGTCGATTTAAAGCTACAACTGACTATAAAGAAGCTGCGAAGACGGTCAATA
>JBEQAI010000317.1:0-4573 GCA_041640415.1 Ammoniphilus sp.
ATGGAGAAATCATCATAAAAAATATATGATAAGTATATCATACCGTGGAAAATCTTTCTAGAAGATCTTAAATCCCCATTTCGTTTATTTTAGTGACATAGTATATAATAATTACATACATAACGTTAAGGTGATAAGGATGAAAATTGTTTTTCAACCTCTGTTCTCGTCTTTAGTTAAGCTCATTTTTTTAGCTATTATTGCGATACCTGTACTTGCTATGATTCAATGGTTGACCCCTGATCATATAAAACCATATAGCGCTTATATGGAGCTTGTTAGTTTCTCATGGGATTATGTGCTGGTATGGGGAGATTGGTTAATTATTGTGTTGTTATCCTATAAGTTTGCTACTTCATTCACGACTTACTATAAAGTAGCGGAAGAAATAAGAATGCGTCGTTTCACTTCAGAGGTTCAACGGTGGGAGCGTACTCCTTATATCTCTCCGCTCATGTTGTATTATCTGATGGCTCCACCTGTTTCTTATTCTCCGTATCTCCATGAGGCGGTAAACAATACGTTTTATAAAACGGTGATGAACATGTTCCGAAGTCGTGTCTATATAGATTTAGGATTTACGGATGCGGATCCACAGCCCAAACCGCATTGGTTGAAGGTGGTCGGGGTATCGCGATTTGTTCCTTCTCTCTTGGGGAGTCTGCTGTTCTTCGGCTTCTTCTATCAGCTCTATCAAATCAAGCCTATGAACGAATGGTTCTCCGGGTGGGAGCGATTTGCCATACCGGTTCTCGTGCTACTTGCCTCTTGGGTAGGACAACAGCTATATGCCATCAAGGTCGTTGGAAGAGGAAATTTAGTGGACCAAGCTTTGTTTGAGTGCTTTCAACAAGTGGAGCCTCGCATTTCTTGGAGAGATGTTTTTCCTGATCGTCATTACGGAGAAATTATTCTCAAGGCATGGAACGCCGCTTCCGAAAGGCAACAACGAAATTACTATGAATTCCAATGCCGACCTCTTCCTGCCAACAATAAATTAGTCATGGACTGTCCCTCTTTAGCCCCTTATCCGTTTCCTGAGCAGTCCATTCCAGCATGGGCGGGAGAAATGGAAGAATATATCTATCAAGAGATTGATCGTTGGCGCGAAGAGAAACACGATAAAGCTCAAAAAGCTATCTATAAATCGAAAGGGAGAGTCGTCCCCTTTGAAAAGAAAAGGAAAATAAAGTAAGGGTTATATAGAGGATATCAGATTAAATCGAATAGCGATGCCGCCAATCATCGAAAAAATAAAATCAGTCTGTATTTGGGTCTCATTAGGCCCATTACCGATAGGCCCAACTTTTGGTGCAAATGCGTAGTACAACTGCCATATCGAAAAACCAATATAAATAAACGACCATATCAACAATACATATTTAAAATTTTTTCACACCACTTCTCGACTTTCCTTAATTTTAAAACGGAAAAAAAAGACGGTAAAAAGGAGCAATTTTTTCGTACCTTTGCAGAAATGATGGTGGATTGGAAAAAGATAAGAAGGACTAGCTGTTTTATAAAGGAAATAAATAATTATTTCTCTTGGCTAGTTGAACTGTTATGATTAAGGTAACTAAACCAATGGATGTTTAGGATTGAGAGTTGCCCCCAAAGATGATGGGGCTTTTTTTGTTCGCTGTCGAAGCTACACACCCACGAAGCGTTAAGCGTAGTGGGTGTGTAGTTCATGACCTTAATTGAATAGAACAAGCAACCTCGCTAACACGAGGTGTGAGCATCTACAGCAAAATATTTAAGTGGTGTCCCTATTTTATATTATATAAAAGAAAAATTGGGTCACATAGGAGGCAATAACTGACCATCCGTTGCTTTAAAGATGACACATAGAAAATAGCCCAACGGCACACCAGAAACCGCTAGGCTATAGTGGTAAAACCCACCTTTTTTATTATGCCCTTTCAATTAAACGTATCCCTATCTTGAATTTTTTTAAAGTACTCCTCCACAAGTTTAGAAGCAAAATGTTCGATATCCCCTTCCTTTTGTATCTTTTCTATAAATTCTTCAAGGTTGACCGGAAGAGTTGTGTTTTTATTCATAAGTAAAATGACCTCTCCCCTCTAGTATAGCTAACAATTTCTTACATCCTGTTTTGCTTTTTATCATCCGCCAATGGTGAATTTGTATCTAAGTTGCTAACCAAAAGACAAAGAACGAATGCGGGTAGGATGGCAAAGAATAGAACAACATAGGTCAAGTTCAACACACCCTTTTCTCCATAATCACTAACAACAGCGTAACATAAGTCTACATTCATTTTTCGTGGAGGTTTATGGTAAGTTGGTTTCAATCTGTCGAGATTTGACTAATAAAAATGATCGAATCATGACCGTTTTTGCTATAAAATGAAGGGTGTTCGTTAATTATAGAAAGCAGGAGTGGAAGTGGCGATCATCGATGACGATATTCAAGTGGAAATGGATCGTTTAAAAAGGTTACTGGAGAAAACAGTCGAAGCTCATCATTTTAATTTTCAACATCCGGACGTATTAGCTATTAGTCAGGAACTAGATATCCTCATTACGGCAACAATGAAAAGTACTCTTAAGTGTAAAGCCTAAAAAACAAGTACTTGTTAAGTCCCCTTAAAATAAAAACAGCTATCCCACGAATAAAAGGGATAGCTTTCTTTTATTCGGTAACCCGGCTGCCGTAGTCAAACCCGACCTTAGGCCCGTAGCTTTGCGTCCCTGACTTTCGTGCAGGTTTGCCTTTATCGTTGAATCATCTAACCTTATTTTACCATATTATTTTTATTTAGGGAATAAGTTTAGCTTATTAATAATAATCAAGTCAGGCAATTCCTCTCTGAGGATTAGTGGATTTTATTAAATAAATATAACTTACCAACTTAATTTACTGGAACCGTCCTATGTTTTAGCATGAACTACAATTTTATAAACCGGATGAAGATCATTTTCCATATCGACTTTCAAAAAAGATTCCTTTAACCAAACTTGCTCGACGTCCTGAAGGACAACAAAACGGTCCTGGATGTCAATCACTTTTGTTGTTCGTTTTCGATCTCCTTTTTTCTCTATTAAGGCGATCGTCTGATTTAAATAGATTTCCATGTCAGCTCCTTAAAAAATATAGGAAAAAAGATCGTGCAAATCCATTCCCACTTCATTCTTTTCCTACGAAGTAAAAAACTAATGATTCCATCATGATAAGCTATTCTTCTACGACATCTTGATGGTCCCATACGGGGATCGAGCCATCATTTCGTCGACCCTCAGCGTACTCGGCTCTCCGGTAGATAACCATTCACCCGTCCCACCCCTTCTTTAAAGATTTCATAAACTTCTTCTATATAGGATTGGTTGGTTCCTCTTACTCTAAAGTTCCTCCGCCATATTGGCCGCTACTTCCGCTGGTGAATTCGTGTAAGTTTCCAGGGAACGCTCATTGCGGTGGATCATTTCACGCTGTAGGATCGTTCGATCCCCTAGAGTCGCCTTAGACAAAAGAAACGCATAGGTATCGCGTAAATAATAAGGGCCGTAACGGTGATTTCTGCTGTCCGGATGCGGTTACTCGGCTTCAAGCCACTCTCCGATCTGCTCCAGAATCCGGTTAATCGACCGGACGAGCTTAGCACAGCGGGCTACCCGCAGCTTGTCCGGAACATTCGGCTTCAGCTGATCTAGGTTCAGGTTGATCAACATTTCCCGGCGGATGCCGGAAAACAAAAGAAACACCATGGACCGATGCCGTTTCGGCTGCACTTGCATTTTCAGCGGAGGAATTTCCCCTTTCCACCCGCGACCTTTGAGCTGATGGAACCAATCCAGCATGTTTTTGAGGGATCGAACCTGATCCTCTGTCAACGCCCGCGGCTCCGAACCCGGAAGCAAAATATCCTTGAGACCCCTGCCCTTCGCAGGGGTCTTCAGGAGTGGTAGCTGCTGATTAGCCCATAAAGAGCAACAAGTGGGCTTTGTGAATATAAAGCGCTGCAGCTGCAGGTGGGTTTTCTTCTCGGTATCCGGGACCGGTCCTCTCGATCTCAGATTCCACAAACCGTCTTTCCAATCGGAAAGACCGTCCTCTTCCGGATCATAAGCCGTAATTACCTTCCGTGATGTGTTTTGTTTCACTTATTCTACCACATTTCGTCACAGAAGGGAGATTCTGTAATGTAGTTTGGTTGTTACTTTTTTATATTAGAAATTCAAACTTTGACTTTTTCCATTTAGAACAATAAATGGATACGACCAATCTTTCGATTTTTGGTTACAACCAGTTACAAATAAAAGTAAAATAAAGGTGATCTCCATCCGATAACAAAACAAATCTAAGAGGAGAATATAATGATTGAATTATTTAAAAAGAGGTCCATTCTTATGCTTGCTATCCTTGTTTTACTAGGTACGACCGCTTTAACAACGGCAAAAGAAAGTGATGAAGAAAAAACAAAGAAAGTTGCCAAGGAGTTCTTGGATAACCTGGTTGAAGGTAGCTTTGATCAAGCATTTGAATCTGTCGCCTATTTTGATCAAGGTTCCGATTTAGCGCCAGTTACTCCATATGAAAAAGCGAAAAAGAT
>JBEQAI010000318.1:0-4569 GCA_041640415.1 Ammoniphilus sp.
CAGAATCATGCCCTTATTTGTATACTCCGACTCGCCTATTCCTCTTTTTCCTCTTCACGCGACTCTGAGGAGTGTGGGAACTCCATATCAATGGCCATTTCCATAAAGTAATCGGTGTTTTCCGTTTCTTCTTGATTTTTTTTGTATTTAAGCATCTTGGAAATAATAGAACGATCATGGCTCATCATTTGTGACCCCCTTTCTCGTATGCTATCCTTAAAGGTATCTAAACATTCACTAAGAAGGAGTCCTTAAAGGAAATGGAAGTAAGACTCGAGAACCCCTTGATTGTGCAAAGTGATCGTACCTTATTGCTTGAAGTGCAAAATACTCAGTTCGAAGCAGCCCGGGATGCCATTTCCCCTTTTTGTGAGCTCATGAAAAGCCCAGAATATATTCATACGTATCGAATTACCCCACTTAGTGTTTGGAATGCTTCCGCCTTAGGGTATTCGGCAGAGCAAATGGGAACGGCGTTGGAGCAATTCGCTAAGTATGGTGTACCTTCAGGATTATTGCGTGAAATTCATGATATCGCCTCAAGATACGGTCGAATAAAACTAGAGAAACAAGATAATAAGCTTTACTTAACTTCTACAGACTCTACCTTGCTGAACGAACTTCTCCAGTACCGAGACATACAAGGCTTCCTGTTAGGGGAAAGGACTGAACAGGCTGTTGAAATTGCTCCCTATGCGAGGGGAATGATTAAACAAGAACTGATCCGATTAGGCTACCCTGTCCAGGATATTGCAGGCTATACTCAGGGAGCACCGTTGGCTATTCAGCTTAAGGCTACGCTAAGGGACTATCAAGCCCATGCCGTTGACTCCTATTATGCTGGCGGCTCTGACTGGGGAGGCAGTGGAGTTCTCGTCTTGCCTTGTGGGGCAGGAAAAACGGTTATTGGGATTGCAGCCATGGTAAAGACAGGGATGGAGACCTTGATCCTAACAACCAATGTGACTTCTGTAAGACAATGGATTCAAGAAATTGTGGAGAAAACAGATTTAACGCTTGACCAAGTGGGGGAGTATTCCGGCACAGTTAAGGAAGTAAAGCCGGTGACGGTATCTACCTATCAGATGCTAACGTATAGAAAAGATAAAGAAGCAGAGTTTGATCATATCCACCTTTTTAGTGATCGGGATTGGGGCTTCATTATCTATGACGAGGTACATATGCTTCCGGCACCGGTTTTTCGGGTTACAGCCGATATTCAAGCGAAGCGACGTTTAGGACTTACTGCCACGCTCGTAAGAGAAGATGGCAGAGAAGAGGATGTTTTTACCCTTGTTGGACCGAAGAAGTTTGACCTTCCTTGGAGGGACTTGGAAAGGAGCGGATGGATTGCGGAAGCTCATTGTTCGGAGATTCGAGTTACCATGCCATTTAACCTTCGTGAAGAATATATTTATGCTAGTTCTAGGGAAAAATTCCGGGTTGCGGCAGAAAATCCTGAAAAAAAACGAGTCATCAAGCAAATTGTCGAGCGGCATAGAAATGATCAAGTCTTGATTATCGGGCAATATGTTAGTCAGTTAGAGGAGCTGTCAAAAGAGCTCAACATCCCCGTGATTACCGGAAAGACGACTCAAGCAGAGCGCGATAGGCTTTATGGCGAATTCCGCAAGAATGCGATTAAAAGACTGATTGTGTCAAAGGTAGCTAACTTCGCTGTCGATCTGCCAGATGCTAATGTGGCTATTCAGATTTCCGGAACCTTCGGTTCAAGGCAAGAGGAAGCGCAACGCTTAGGAAGGGTGTTGCGACCCAAAGCGGATAATGCTGCCTTCTTTTATACTCTCGTGTCTAAAGGGACAAAAGAAGAAGAATGGGCCCAAAAGCGCCAGTTATTTCTAGTTGAGCAAGGGTATCAGTATAGGATTATGGAAGAAGGAGAATAGCCAAACCAACGTCAGAACTGATCGAATCAAGACGGATTAACCGCCTTGTTTGATCAGTTTTTTTGTGTGTTATAACAAAAAGAAATGCTGTTACATATCAGGTGGAAATAACTGTGTTAATGCCAATGGCTTGAGTTATCAATAAATAAAGCGGTTGCACTCAGATAATCATTAAATTTTTTTATGCTCAAAAAAATCTGTTGCAATAATAAAATTTATCTGTTACAATTTTCATTATGAAAATACTGAATCTTAGAAAGAGTTTATTATGTAAACACTTTACCAATAGTGTTAACTTACTATCCTAGGGGAGGGATCAGCGTGTTACCGAAGAAGAATGAGTTGGGCTTTTTTGAGATTCGCTTGGAATCTATCGGAGGTCTAGGTGCGAACCTAGCCGGAAAAATGTTAGCTGAAGCAGGAGTTATGGGTCTAGGTTATAACGGGATGAACTTTTCATCCTATGGATCTGAGAAAAAAGGATCCCCTGTAAAGGCGTTTGTTCGATTCTGCGAGCCTGAGATTGAAGTTCGAGCGCACAGCCCAATTGAACAGCCGCATGTTGTGGGGGTATTCCATGAAGCTCTATATAAGACAGTTGACGTGTGCAGCGGGATCTATCCGGACAGTATCGTTCTTGTCAATTCAACACGAGATTTTGATGAGGTGCGTAAGGACTTAAAGCTAGAGTATGGAACGCTGGCAATCGTGGATGCTTTAAGCATTGCGGTAGAAGAAAAAACGAAGGTCAATACAGCGATGTTGGGTGCGCTATTCCGAGTCTGCGACTTCTTGGATCCGGAAGCCATGAGAAATATCATTCGCAAGACTTTCGAGAAGAAATATCCGCATATGGTAGAGCCGAATATTCGAACTTTTGATCGCGGTTTTGAAGAAGTTCAATTTAAGACATATGAGGCAGGTGAAGATGCCCAATCGCGCGCGTTTGTTCGTCCGGTTTCGCCTCTAGGCTACGAGACACAGCCAATCGGTGGTGTGATCGTAAACCCTGGAAACAGTGTACTGAAAGACCTGAGCGGATCCCGCCAAGGCTTCCTTCCTGAATATCACGATGATAAGTGTATCCACTGCGCAGCCTGTGATACCGTATGTCCAGATTATTGCTTCGTTTGGGAAGAGCGACCAGATAAAAAAGGCAGACCGCAAATGTTCCTTCAAGGAATTGACTATCAATACTGCAAAGGCTGTTTGAAGTGTGTGCAAGCCTGTCCGGTTGAAGCATTAACTGATAAGCGAGAAGAAATTGGCTACGCGGAAGATCACCGTGTTCCTCACAAGTTTGTAATGGCTTAAAAAATTCGAATAGACAGGAGGAATTAAGCATGGCAATCGATTATGAAAAGGAAAAAGCTAGATTAGAACAGAACAAGCCCGTGCAGAAGTTAGTATTTGAATCCGGTAATGAAATGGCAGCCATGGCAGCCGCGCAAATCAACTACCACATCATGGGATATTTCCCGATCACTCCATCTACAGAGGTTGCTCAGTTCCTTGATGGAATGAAGGCTAAGGGGCAGCATGATATTGTATTAATCCCAACTGATGGTGAACATGGTTCAGCAGGCTCCTGTTATGGGGCAGCTGCAGCGGGAGCTCGTGTATTCAACGCTACATCTGCCAACGGTTTCTTGTATATGCTAGAGCAATTGCCAGTCCAATCGGGTACACGCTACCCTATGGTTATGAACCTTGTTACCCGTGCAATCAGCGGACCGCTGGATATCCGCGGGGATCACTCTGATCTATACTATGGGTTGAATATTGGTTGGCCAATCCTGTTGGCAAGAACTCCGCAGGCCGTTTATGACATGAACATCATGGCTCTGCGTTTAGCTGAGCATAAGGATGTCCGTCTTCCTGTATTGGTTGCATACGATGGATTCTTTACTTCGCACCAGAAGCGACGCGTTCAATACTTTGAAGACCGCAATGTAGTACAGGAATTCGTAGGACCACAGCCAAGAGAGTACAACTTTGCATTAGATCCTGCTAATCCGGTTACGATTGGACCTTACATGAATGATCCAGACCTGATTAATAACAATTACCAGCAGTCTGAAGCAATGTATCGTGCCTATGAAGTGTTCCAGGAAATTGCCAAAGAGTATTACGAGATTTCCGGTCGCGAATATCCTATTTTAGATTTGTACCAGATGGAAGATGCCGAAGTAGCTGTATTCCTATTAAATTCTGCATCGGAAACTGCTAAGGACGTTGTGGATAATCTCCGTGCTAAAGGTATTAAGGCCGGAGTAATTAGCCCTAATATGATTCGTCCATTCCCTATTAAAGAGATTCAAGCGGCTCTGAAGAACGTGAAGGCAGTTGTTGTCGGTGAACGTGCGGATTCATACGGCGGTCACGGGGCTAACATGACTCTAGAGGTAAAGGCTGCCCTACAAAGTGCCAATAGCAATGTCATGGTTATCAGCCGTATCTTCGGTGTAGGGGGTAAGGATTTCTACGCAGACGATGCCGAGCACTTCTTCCAGTTAGGATTCGATGCGATTGAGAAGGGCTATATTGAGAAGCCGTTCGATTATTATGGTCATTCTCCTGGTCAGCCTGAATTGGCTCCGAAGCGTGTGCTTGAGCCATTGCATGGAGATGCGTTTAGAACAGGGTTAATTAAAGTAACTCC
>JBEQAI010000319.1:0-4564 GCA_041640415.1 Ammoniphilus sp.
AATCCTTTTACGATTCCTAACCCAATATTTCCTGTTTGATGGTGCCGCTCCAGTACAGCCAGCTTAAGCAGATCTTTTTCCGTGGAGGATACGAAGACACCACTTACTATGTCCACTTCCTCCTGAAGATGTTGAGTGACCAAGCTGTTTGGAATGATACCAATCACATTGCAACGTGCTGTTGCAAGGGGGATAGACAGCTGTTTCTGAGTGATGGGCGCCAGATTGACGCTATTGGGCAGGGAGGCGGAAGACGCATCGGGCGTTGATTCTTGGAAATGGCTTCCCTTCTGAAACACGAGTTTCCCATGTTTTAGTACATGAGTAATGGAGATCGATTCAAGATTCTCAAGCAGAAGGAGATCCGCTCGATACCCTGGGGCTATTGCCCCTACATCAGTTAGGCCAAAGCACTCGGCGACATTTAGGGAAGCCATTTGGATCGCCGTGATGGGGTCCATTCCGTTTTGGATTGCAAGCCTGACATTGTGGTCAATACTGCCCTCTTCTAAGAGATCGTCTAAGTGTTTGTCGTCAGTAACAAATAAGCAACGTTTGGCATTACCCGGGGTAACAGCAGGAAGAAGATTGATCAGATCACGTGCTACAGAGCCTTGCCGGATCATCAAATACATGCCCAAGGCAAGGCGTTTCTTGGCATCCTCAACAGTAACGGCTTCATGATCGGTTCGAATGCCTGCTGCCATATAGATATTTAAGGCATCATAAGAAAGACCAGCCGCATGCCCGTCAATCTTGGCTGACTGACTATGAGCAGTAGATAATTTTTGAAGCATGTCGGAGGAAGCATTCTTAACAGAAGGAAAATCCATGACTTCAGCCAGACCCAGAACGTTAGGGTGTGAATAGAAAGGGGACAGCTTATCTGCGCTTAAGTGGGCCCCAGCATTTTCAAAGGGAGTAGCTGGCACACATGAAGGCAGCATATAATATACATCAAGAGAGAGGTCTTCAATGGCTTTCAACATAAATTCTAGACCTTCGACACCATGAACGTTCGCGATTTCGTGAGGATCTGCTATAATGGTAGTTACTCCATGAGCAAACAACACCTTTGCTAATTCTTTAGGCAGAACCATAGCGGATTCGATATGCACATGGCCATCAATAAAGCCTGGAATAAGGTATTGACCTTGTGCGTTAAGGGATTTTTTGCCCTGGTAAGATCCGATTCCAGCAATCACTCCGTCCGTAATGGCTACGTCGCCGTCCATGATTTCTCCAGTGAATACATTAACGATCCTGGCATTCTTGATGACTAGGTCTGCAGCGAGCTGGTGCCCTGCAACAAGTATTCTTTTTTTTAGATGTTCTTGGGGTTTGTCCATGGAATTCATCCCTTTCTGCTAAACAGATCCTTTTACACATTTTATGGCTAAGGATGTAGAAAAATACTCCAGTCACTTTTCTTTTAGACAAAAAGAAACTCTGTTATCAATATGTTTCATACTATATAATAAAAATAAGGAATTAGTATGACATATTTAGAAGTAGGGATGGTGATCAACATCGAGCTGACAAAACGCCAGGATTTAATTTTGGAGATTGTAAGGAATGAGGGACCCATTACGGGAGAGCAGATCGCCGATAAGCTAAACTTGACGAGAGCTACCTTGCGTCCGGACCTCGCCATCCTAACTATGGCAGGCTATTTAGATGCTAGACCTCGGGTTGGATATTTTTATTCAGGAAAAAGTGCACCTCAACTTTTAGGTGATCTTGCGCGCAAAAAATTTGTTAAGGATTATAAAGCACTGCCGGTCGTGATAAAAGAATCGACCTCTGTTTATGAGGCAGTGTGCACCTTGTTTCTGGAAGATGTAGGAACGCTATATGTAGTAAATGATAAAGGATACCTTGCTGGTGTTGTTTCTCGCAAAGACCTGTTAAGAGCGATGCTGGGAAAGCAAAAGCTTGAAGAGATCCCGGTAAATATCATTATGACCAGGATGCCAAACATCATTACCTGCTTTCCGGAGGACAGTATCGTGGATGTAGCTAAGAAACTGATCAATTACCAGATTGACTCACTGCCCGTAGTCAAGGAAGAGCGAGACGATGGAAGGGCTGTTCTGGAAGTGGTCGGGAGAGTAACCAAAACCACAGTGACCAAGGCTTACTTGGAGCTGGCGAGTGACCAGTCCATCTGACCCACGGTTGAGCAAAAGAAGGGAGGCATGGCTTATTTTCAGTGAGGATATGTTGGTAGAACCCACTGTTTTCATCGTATCGGACTCCGTAGGTGAAACCGCTGAGGTTGTAGTGAAGGCTGCAGCAAGCCAATTCGAAGGTCATTCCATTGATATAAGGAAGTTCCCTTATGTGGAGGATCAAGGAACAATAAGCGAGCTCGTTCTTGCTGCCAAAGAATCTCAGGCTGTGATTGCCTTTACACTTGTAATCCCCGAGCTTAGGTCTTATCTCACGGAAACCGCCAAAAAACATGGCGTAACGGTCGTGGATATCATGAGTCCTATGATTGAAGGTCTGGAAGGTGTTGTCAAAAGAAAGTCCAAAAACCAGCCAGGTTTAGTGCGCCAATTGGACGAAGAATATTTTAAGAAAGTAGAAGCCATTGAGTTTGCTGTAAAATATGATGACGGAAGGGACCCTAGAGGTCTACTAAGAGCAGATGTGGTCTTAATAGGGGTATCCAGAACTTCAAAGACACCACTTTCAATGTACCTCGCCAACAAGCGGTTTAAAGTTGCCAATGTACCTCTTGTACCTGAAGTCGAGCCTCCAGAGGAGCTCTATATGATTCCAGCGAAGAAATGTATTGGCTTGACGATAAGCCCAGATCAGTTAAACATGATCCGCCGGGAAAGGCTCAAAGCGCTAGGGTTAGCCTCACAGGCCAACTATGCTAGCTTAGAAAGGATTATGCAAGAACTGGAGTACGCAGAAAAGGTCATGAAACGAATCGGGTGCCCCGTGATTAATGTATCAAATAAGGCTGTTGAAGAGACGTCAAACTTAATCATGGAGATTATCCGAAAGAGAAATCAAGGATAAAAATAAAAAAGTTCTCGACTTGTCGAGAACTTTTTATTTTTTCAGCAGGAAAAAGTAAAAAAATATCGTATATATTATGTAAGAAAGTTAATAAATCTTATTATAACATATTTTCTTTCTTGATGGGGAAGACCGACCGGAAAAAGTTCCAAAATCATTTCGACAATATTCGATGATTGTTTTAGCATGCTGGAAACCGGGAGGGTCTACAATAATCAGGAGGAGAGTCGGCTGGGATGATCATTTATGTTGATGCAGATGCATGCCCCACCAAATCGATCATTGCCGAGGAAGCTTCAAACTATCAGACGAAGGCCATTTTTGTTTGTTCGTTCGCGAACCATTTTCAATTAGTGGAAGAGTGGACGCAGACCATTGTGGTGGATAAGAGTTTTCAATCGGTTGACATGTTCATTGCGAACCAGGTGGCAGCAGGTGATCTTGTCATAACGGACGACTATGGTTTGGCTTGTATGGTTCTGGGACGGAAGTGTTTAGCTATCGGTTCTAGAGGTAAAGAATATACTAATGATAATATTGAATATTTTTTAATGACCCGGCATCGTCTACAGAAGGAACGGAGCGCAGGGAAAAGGTCTAAGGGACCAAAACCTATTACTGCTATTGAAAAAGAGCAGTTTCGCCAAGTTTTAAAAAAATGTTTGCAACTGCAAGAAGGAAAATGTTGAATTTTGACGAATTAATTTCAAAATGTGATTTTAGTTTCACTCAGTAGATCTTCAGCAAGAGGACTATCTCTTACACATCAGACAAACCCTATAAATGATAGGGAATGGTGGAAACTCAACATCGGCTACGTCTTCGCAGCGTACTAAGAAGGTGAGGTAGGGGAGAAGATCATGAGTAGCAAATTTCCTGAAGAACTAATCGACCAGGTCAGAAACTCAAATAATATTGTCGACGTGATCGGACAATACGTACAACTGAGAAAGAGCGGTCGAAGTTATATGGGCTTATGCCCTTTCCATTCGGAAAGAACACCTTCCTTTTCTGTTCTAGAAGAGAAACAAATCTTTCATTGTTTTGGTTGCGGCGAGGGAGGCAACGTCTTTTCTTTTCTGATGAAACTGGAGGGGATGAATTTTCCCGAAGCTGTTCAGCATCTAGCAGAACGAACCGGAATACAGCTGCCGCATCCCGCTGTCGATGAAGAAGCAGAAACGGAAGAGCAAAGAGAAAAACGCTCGATGTTTGAGGCTTATGATCTCGTGGGTAAGCTTTATCATCATCTGTTATTTCAAACAGAGCATGGTGCACAGGGTAGAGAGTACTTTGCTGCAAGAAAGATTGATGTAGCAACAGCTGAAGAATTCCAGCTGGGATTTGCACCAGATAGTTGGGAGTTTACCACTCAATTCCTTTCGAAGCGGGGGTTCCACTTGCCTCTAATGCAGAAAGCAGGCATCTTAGCCAGGAGGGAATATGATCAGAAGCCATTTGATCTGTTCCGAAATCGATTGATGTTTCCAATTGCGGATACGCAAGGAAGGATTGTGGCATTTGGGGG
>JBEQAI010000320.1:0-4541 GCA_041640415.1 Ammoniphilus sp.
CCTCTTCGGTCTAAGCTGCGCATCGCAGCAAAAACCTGAAAGCCCTTTTTAGCTAGGGCAACTGCCGTCAACATTCCAAATCCACTTGAGGTTCCGGTAATTAGGGCAATCGGTCGGTGGTAGGGTTCCATTTGCACTCCTCTTTTTCCCTTGTTTGTTCCGTGATAGACAAGGGTCTTTTGTTTAACTATTTGGCTTTGAATCTTTATATAACGGTAAGGTTACCTTTACGGTTGTCCCTTCATTAAGCCTGCTATCAAATACCAGTTTCCCGTCATGATTCGCTATGATGTTATTGCTTACCATCAGCCCTAGACCGGTTCCTTTCTCTTTTGTTGTATAAAACGGCTGACCTAATCTTTTCAGGGTTGATGGAGGAATGCCCACTCCGTTATCCGTTACAGTGATCTGAACGGTATGGTTTTCCACTAAATTGTCTATCTGAATCCATCCGCCTTTTGGGAGTGCATCCAAAGCATTTTTAATTAGATTAATGAAAACTTGTTTTATTTGATTAGGTTCACAGTAGACCCACAGATTCTCAATGACTTCATGATGAATGGAAACATTTTTGATAATGGCTTGGGTCTCTAAAAGTGAAATCACTTCCTTTAATAGGAGACAGATGTCCGTTCGTTTATAATTAACAACTTGTGGCTTTGCAAGCATAAGCAACTCAGTTAAAATTAATTCAATTCGATTAATTTCAGATGACATGATTTGTGTATACCGTTTATCGTAGCTTCCTGAATCTATAAGAGTTAGAAAACCTTTAATAGCAGTCAGCGGGTTTCGAATTTCATGCGCGATACCTGCAGCCAACTGGCCAGCTAAGGCTAATTTTTCAGATTTTAAAGCTAGCTCTTCGTTTTTTCTCCGTTCCGTAATATCTTTAAAGGTTAGAACGGCTCCAATTCTAAACTCCTTATCATAAATGGGAGTACAAACAAATTCTACTGGTATTTCCCCTCCATTCTTCAACAGGAAGGCACTTGTATCTTCAATGGTCTCCTCTAGTCTTTGAGATAAATGAACAGATACCTGTCCTATGCTCATGGTATCCATTATTTCTTCGGAAGAGTAACCTAATAGAGCAGCCGCAGAAGGATTGCAAAAGGTAATTTTTCCATTGAGGTCGATCCCGATCACTCCTTCTGTAATTGACTGAAGAACTAATTGAGTCTTCGTCGTCAGTCGGTCAAGGTCCCGTTCTACCTTTGCCTTGGAGTCTTCTAGATCAATCACATATGTAAGAAAAGTAGAAAAGGTCTGCAATAGGGTTACATGCTCGGGCGTAAAAGAGAAAAAACGGTGGGTATCAAAGGCGCAGAGCGTTCCGAACAAGGCACCTTCTTTTGTGAAGATGGGTACACCTAGGAAACTTTTTATTTGTGCCATTTCAGTTATATTCATACTGCAAGTATCTGGATGTGTGGTAGCATCCTCGATGAGAAGCGGTTCACGACCGCTATTAAAAAGGAAGCCTCAGTAGGCCTCATATACTGAAAGGGTCATCCCAGCTTCAACGACTTTATCGTGACGATTCAAGGCGCTGATAAAGTAGCTATCGTTCTGATTGATATTGGTGATACAGAATACATTCACATCTAAAAAGCGACTAATCACACTTAGGATATGATCCCCAGCCTCTTTAAGATTGCTAAATACGAACGATGGAAGCATGATTTCATCCCCCTTTCTTTCACTAATTCGTTCTTACCATTTTACGCTAATTTTTATGCGTATATATCTTTTCCAGCGAAGAATTTTATCCCCCTTCACGAAAAAAAGACTCCAAGAGGAGTCCCTGCCAAAAATTCCGGCAACTTTCGCTTTCCCGGCTAGAAAGTTTCTGTCTTATCTACCAGTTGCCTTCTCTGAACGAATAAAACAAGAAAAGACAATATGAAGGTGGTAAACGACATTATAGCAAGCATAAAGACATCATTTGAAATCTGCTCCCATCCATTTCCTTTTACAGCTACTTCTCTCATTCCTTGTAGGAAATAAGTGAGTGGCAAGGATTGACCAATAGCAGCTACCCAAGATGGCATTGCGTCAAACGGCCAAGTAAATCCCGATAATAGGAACGAAGGCAAGGCGATCAGCATTGTAACTTGCGTCGCTTGTAGTTGAGTCTTCGCCGTAAGGGATGCTAAAAAACCGATACCTAAAAGGCTGAGGATGAATGTAACGGTCAAAGTTAGAAAATGGGTAATGGAACCAAGTAAGGGAATATGAAATAAACGCCGCAACAGTCCATACGTCATGATAATGTTAATGAATCCAATCAGAAAGTATGGAACGGTTTTTGCGTAAATGACCTTCCAAGGATACTCCTTCACATAACTGGACCAACGTGCACGTTCCTTTTCTCTTGTTACAGATAGAGAGATTCCCAAAAACATCACCTGTTGAACTACAGCACCGAAGAGTCCTACTAAAAGAAAAATTCCATAACTGAATCCTGGATTATAGAGGATTCTATAGCTCTGTTGGATACTAACGGCCTGTGTCTGATTGATACCTTTCGCTTCCAAGCGCTTTAACGAAATGCCTCCAGAAAAAGTCTGGATAATTTCATTAGCGTTTCGGAGGGCAACATTAGAAATCATCATATTGCTCCCATCAATCAAGGTTAGCAGATCACTTTGCTTTCCTTGTTTGATATTGGTAGATAGCTCTTCCGGAAAAACCAAGCCAACAGCAGCTTGCCCCGTTTCAACCAGATGGACCAACTCTTTTTCAGAGCTAACAGCACCCAACACTTGAAAAGACAAAGAGCTATCAAACGCCTGAATGATTTGCTTGCTTAATTGAGAGTCGCTCTCGTCTAGATAAATGGTAGGCAGGTTCTGTACTTGCCCATGATGATACATCGACCCAAAGACAAACATATAAGCGATCGGGATAAGAAATAGAACAATAAGCAACCGTTTGTCATTCATAATTTCTCGCCATTCGTGCACAATCATTTCTGATAGTCTCATTCCCCAGGCACTCCTGACCATTCCGCTGTCATTCCAGCGTATACTTGTTCTACCTTTTCTACCAACTGGATCTTTACTTCAAAGGAACGGACGTCTCTTTCACTCAGGTAGTTGGTTGCTTTTCTTGCTGCAAATTGAGGAGCTGGATTGATGAATTTCACTTTTCCTATGATTTCTTGCTTGATTGAAGGGATTCTAACAGTGACTTTTTGTCCGACTTTTAGTAGGGACAGATCCTTTTCGTAAACATAGAAAGTAACCCATTTGTCCAAAGGATCAGCAATACTGAGCGTGGTCATCCCAGAACTGACCGTATCTCCTGTCTTTACCAGTTTCTTAGTGACCACCCCATCTGCAGGAGCGAGTAGCTTGGTATAAGAAAAGTAGGTTTCTGCTTCTTGCAATTGGGCCATGGCTTGCTGAAGCTGTCCTTTTGCTAAACGCACATCCGAATGAGTGAGATCGACCTTAGCCGCACTAGTCAAAGCTTCCTTTAGCCCTCCCCTTGCCTGCTCTACCTGTTGTTTGGCAGCTTCAATTTCCTCTGGGCGAGCACCAGACAAGGCAATCTCCAACTGTAGTTGAGCTTGGACAGCTTGAGCCTTTGTCTGTTCAGCCTGCAGCTTAGTCTCGTCTACTTTGGATTGGGCTACTGCTCCTTGCTCAAAGAGAACGGTAGTCCGTTGCAGCAAGTCTTCCGCTTGTTCAGACGCCTCTTTTGCTGCTTTTACCTTTGCTTCAAGTTGGGCTATTTCTTCCTTGCGCACCCCTTGCTTAAGGGCATCCAGTTTGGCTTGAGCCATGTGGACTGTCGCTTGTGCCTGTTCTATCTTGGCTGCGCCCGTCTGCTCGATTAGCCCCACATTGCGCAAGGCTTTTTGTAGATTCGCTTCCGCTATTTCGACTGCCGCTTTGGCTTGATTCACTTTAGCTTCCCATTCGTCCGCCTCTAACTGTGCCATCAATTGCCCTTTTTTGGTGTATTGCCCTTCTTGTAACTCAATAGAGTGTATCCGCCCAGCTAGTTTAAAGCCTATATCATATTCTGTTTGTTGCACGATCCCACTATAAGGAGGAATGGACTCCTGTTCTTTTTTAGCGCTTGTCAACGGGGATAAAAGGAATAAAAAGAGTATTCCGATCACCCCAACTATCCCCATACTGATTGCCCATCTTTGCTTTACCACGTTTATTTTCCTCCCAATATCCGATGAATTAAGGTCCGAATCGTTGTCTGCTTGGCTTCGAGATTGATCGCCTGTCCGTTAAGAAGAGAACGGGCCGCAGGGATCGTAATGAGACCAAATAAGCTCGCTGATAAGGTGAATACATCTAAGTTCCGGTCCAAGTCTCCTCTCTCTTTATCTTTAGAAAGTTCTAGATCCAATCGCTCAAAATAAGCCCTAAACAGCTGCTGAATTGAAAGTCCATCGGAAGCGTTCTTCTTCCACATTTGCTGAATAAGAAGGTGAAACAGATAGGTGTTTTCCTGATAGTAATCAAGATGAGCCTCTACAATGTTCTCCCACTTCTTGAGGTAGGGAACTTCTT
>JBEQAI010000321.1:0-4540 GCA_041640415.1 Ammoniphilus sp.
GGGCAATTCCGCGATCCCTATGTATGGAAGGATGGGGACAAGTGGTACCAGTTGGTTGGTTCAGGCGTAGAGGGAGCAGGAGGAACCGCTTTACTTTATACTTCAGATGACATGGAGCATTGGAAGTATGAAAAGCCATTTATGATCGGCAATAAAAATAGATTCCCGCGTACCGGAGAGGTATGGGAAATGCCGTTTTTGGTACCGATTAAAAATGAAGGAACAGGTCAACTAAAATATGTGTTTATGGTGAGCCCTTATTTTATGTCCAGCAGTCCATATGCCTCTCGCTATACGTTTTATTGGATCGGAACCTGGGATCCCCATAGGATGGAGTTTACTCCGGAAAACGAGGAACCCAGCCTGTTTGATTACGGAGAACATTTTACAGGTGCGCAAGGATTTGTAGATGAAAAAGGCCGTACGATCCTTACAAGCATTTTGCAAGACCGTCGTTCAGAAAAAGATAAATATCAATCAGGGTGGGCTCATGGAGCCGGATTGCCTCTTGAAATTTACTTGAATGATAAGCAAGGTCTTGGCATTCGCCCGATTGAAGAGGTCCAGTCCCTTCGCCTCGAGGAGCTGGCAGTTGCCGAGAATGTGACCATGGCAGAAGCGAATAAACAGCTTGAGGGCATTCAAAGCGATCAAGTCGAAATTGAGCTGGAATTGGATATTCTTGATGCGAAAGTGGCGGGCTTAAAACTATTAAAAGATCGAAATGGCGGCGAAGAAACTGTTGTTTTTTATAATAATGAAAATAAAACAATGAATATTGACAGAGACCGTTCAAGTAAAAATCCCCATATTGAAAAAGGGATTCAAGGTGGAGAACTACATCTTGAAGACGGCACCTTAAGGTTGCATGTATTTGTAGACAAATCCATCGTGGAAGTATACGCAAATCATGAAAAAAGCATTTCCTCACGCGTATTTCCCATATTAGAGCAATCAAAAGGGCTTGAGGTATTCGGAATGGATGGAGAGCCATGGGTACGCTCCATGAGAGTATGGAGGCTGGGTACAGCTATTAAAGGAGAAGAAGATGAACTAGAGAGAGAATAGTTTGCTGAGATTTTCAATTATGCATTATACTTGAAATGTGTGCATTGAAAACATTTTCATCGGTTCGGTGGAATGAAAATATAGGATATAGAGGTGCAGCATTTCATGTTATATGCCGAAGAGAGGAAAAAGAAAATCATGGAGTACATTCAAGACCATAGGAGAGCTTCCGTTCCGGAATTAATCGACTATCTCAACGTATCCGGGTCTACCATACGCAGAGACTTAAAAGAATTAGAGGAAGAAAAATTACTGAGAAGGACGCATGGGGGAGCGATCTCTCTGCAAAACGTCAACTTTGAACCTAGCTTTGTTAACTTTGAGCCTAGCTTTAATGAGAAGGAAGATACATTTCAGGAAGAGAAGAAAGCCATCGCGAAAAAAGCAATGGAATTTATTAAAGAGGGAGATACAATTATCCTTGATTCCGGAACGACCACCTTTCAACTGGCAAAGGAGCTGCATGCTTTTTCCAGGCTGACTGTCGTAACCAATTCACCCGTTCTTGCCCAAGAGCTGCAGGATGTACCGGGAATCGAGGTCGTGATCGTGGGAGGGAACGTACGAAAAGAAACGTGTGCGCTGGTTGGTCCGATTGCAGAGGCTGCGCTGTCGATGATCAGAGTGGATAAAGCTTTTATTGCGACAAACGGGATCGAGGTTGAAGGAGGGCTGACGACGCCGAATCTCCTGGAAGCGGCAACGAAAAGGAAGATGATTGAGAGGTCAAAGGAAGTGATCTTGCTGGCAGACCACAGCAAAGCGGAAAAAACCGCCTTTGCGAAATTTGCCGAAATGAATAAGATCGACAAGTGCATTATGGATGCCAATACTCCTAAATCGTTTGTGAGAAAGCTGGAGGAAGCGGGGGTCGATGTGTATCTTGCGGATTTCACCACATGAGAGATGATCTTTCATGTGTTTTTTTTTTACTGTTTAAGAAAGTTTAAGTTCACTAAAGCATTAAAGGGAACAAACTTTCTTAAACGCATAAAAAACTTCCTCTAAAGGCGGTCTGGCTACCCTGGAAATACTTCGATAGAAGTTTTTTTTATGGCGAAAAAACATGGGAGATTTATACAAAAATTTTGTTGTTATTTTCTGAATGATCATATATAATCAAAAATAATCATAATTAATCAATGATAATTAGAAGATAGTGACGAATTATGATTATTTTTGATTAAATCATCGATGGTTATAACAACAATGAACCAAAACACGCACAAGCGGGGAAGGTGGTAGCCAAAGGTAATTCGGAAGGGCGGTCAAAAAACAAACAAATAAGGGAGGAACAAAAATGAAAAAAGCATTACATATGGCAGTTGCACTTTTTATAGCTTTACTTATGCTTGCAACAACAGCTTGCAGCAATGGAGGAAGCCCTACGGCTGGAACATCCGAACCCGACTCTCAAGAAAAGAAGATAAAAATTGGCTTAACCGTGGGTACGCTTAGCAATCCGTTTTTTGTCTCGATGGCCAAGGGAGCTGAAGCAGCTGCAAAAGAACTGGGAGGCGAAGTCATTGTTGTAAGCGCTGACTATGATTTAGCGAAGCAAATGGCGCAAGTGGAGGATTTTATCACGAAGAAGGTGGATATGATCCTTTTGAATGCCGTTGACTCCAAAGGCATTGCAGCTGCTGTAGCCCAGGCGAAAGCGGCCGGAATTCCCGTGATTGCCGTTGACGTAGGAGCTGAGGGCGGAGTGGATGCTACCGTATCTTCTGATAATTATTTAGCAGGAAAACTGGCTGGTGAATACCTTTTGGAGCGTTTGCAAAATAAGGGGAACATTGTGATCATCGACGGTCCGCCTGTGACTGCCGTAACGGATCGCATCAAGGGTTTCGAAGATGCCATTAAAGGCTCGGAGGTTAAGGTGGTAGCGAAGCAAAACGGGGAAGGAAACAGAGAAAAAGCTTTAACGGTCATGGAAAATATTTTACAAGCGAATCCATCAGGGAAGATCGACGCCGTATTTGCGATTAATGACCCTGAAGCGCTTGGCGTGCAAATCGCCGCAGAACAGGCAAAGCGAGATAAAGAATTCTTTATCCTAGGAGTTGACGGCGCTCCGGAAGCCATAGAAGAGCTCAAAAAGAACAAGAGTTTTGTGGCGACCTCAGCTCAACATCCGGACATGATTGTAAAGCAGGCGGTTGACATTGGCCTGAAGATCATCAACGGCGAGAAAGTGGATCCTGAAAATAAAGTTCCTGTAGAGCTTGTGACGCAAGATTCGGTAGGCAGCTATAAAGGCTGGTAAAAATCGCATGAAGGGAAAAGGGAGGGGAGTATGGTGCATTATCCTTTAAGCAGGAAAGATCCGCAGCCTAAAAATACTCCAATTCTTAAAATGGCGGGGATAAGCAAAGAGTTTCCGGGAGTGAAGGCACTCGATCAGGTACAGCTTGAACTTTATCAAGGAGAAGTTCATGCGTTGATGGGGGAAAATGGCGCAGGCAAATCAACGTTGATGAAAATCTTATCCGGTGTGTATAAGCCGGATGCCGGAACGATCGAATACAAGAATAAGCCTGTGGTGTGGAAAAGCCCCTTAGAAGCGAAAATGAATGGGATCAGTGTCGTCCATCAGGAATTGAAGCTTTCCCCTAATTTGACGATTGCTGAAAACATTTACATGGGTACAGCCTTGCCTCGAAACAGGCTCGGTATGGTCAAGTGGCGGGAAGTTTATGAGAAAGCATCAGAAGTTCTGGAATCTATCGGCTCTAATTTGCGTTCGAAAACGCTAGTCTCGTCTTTAAGCGTAGCCGAGCAGCAAATGGTTGAAATCGCCCGTGCCTTGTCCTTTAAGGCGGAAATCTTAATCATGGATGAACCGACAGCTACGCTTACGGACAAAGAGATCGATAAGCTGTTTATTCTGATTGAGGAGTTGAAGAAACAAGGGGTTGCCATCGTGTATATTTCGCACAGGATGGATGAAATTTTTAAGATTTCCGATCGCTGCACGGTATTTCGAGATGGAAAGTGGGTCAGCAGCCTGCCGATTGACCAAACCAACCCAGATCACCTGGTCAAATTAATGGTGGGGCGTGAACCGAAAGATATCTTTCAAAGAAAGCCGAATATGAATTTATCTTTAAAAAGAAACGTTCCTGCACTGGAAGTCAAGGAATTATCCGACCATAAGACCGTGAAAGGCGTAACGTTGCAGGTATATCCCGGCGAAGTAGTCGGGCTTGCCGGCTTGGTGGGTGCAGGAAGAACGGAGCTGGTGCGCACCATTTTTGGGTCCTCAAGCCAAAAATCCGGCGAGGTGTGGATACACGGAGAGAAAGTGGACATATCTTCTCATCGGGATGCGATTAAAAACGGAATTTCCCTTGTACCCGAAAGCAGAAAAGAGCAAGGCTTGTTTCTACACTTGTCCGTCAAAGAGAACATTGCGATGACGATGCTGCAAAAGTATCAAAAGTCAGGCGTTTTGAATTGGAGCGCTATC
>JBEQAI010000322.1:0-4539 GCA_041640415.1 Ammoniphilus sp.
GCCAACCATTGACCACGAGAGCCAAACAAAAATACTCGATTCATGTTCTGTTTCCCCCCGTTAATCCAATGTTCTTGTTCTCACGCTGACAATGCCGGATGGCTTCCATTGCAAAAATGCAATAATCAGCGTGAAAACAAGGACCTTAGCTAGTGTAGCGCTGGTGGTGTATTCGAAGAAGGTACCAAGCAAGCCCATGCTTAATCCCCCGGCAACCGTACCGATTAATTTTCCGACACCGCCCAAGACCACCACCATGAAGGAGTCCACAATATAATAGGATCCAATCATGGGCCCGATAGGACCAATGAGGGTTAAAGCACAACCAGCAACACCTGCAAGGCCTGATCCTAGACCAAACGCATAAGCATCCACCTTCCGGGTGGAAATTCCTAGGCATGAAGCCATCCCGCGGTTCAGGGTGACCGCCTGCATGCGACGTCCTGCTGCGGTACGGTACAAGTAAAAATACAAGGCTGCGAGGCAGGAAAACACAAGAAATAAGATGAATAATCGCTTATAGGGGAACGTGACACTTCCGATGACCGTCAGCCCTCCATTAAGCCACTCCGGGGCAGTGATCGCGACATTCGGTGCACCGAAAATACTGCGGGCCACTTGTTGCAAAATCAAACTGATGCCCCATGTGGCGAGTAAGCTATCTAACGGTCGGCCATATAAATAGCGAATTAAGAAACGTTCTAGTAGAAGTCCGATAAGAGCAGCAACCATAAAAGCAATGGGAATGGCAACGAGGAAGTAAGCTCCAAATAAAGAGGGGGGTAAATATTGCGAATAGATGATCTGGGTAACATACGTCATATACGCACCCACCATAATCAGCTCACCATGAGCCATATTGATCACATTCATCAACCCAAACGTAATGGCTAACCCTAATGCAATCAATAGCATAATGGAGCCTAGGCTAATTCCGTTAAAAACTTGCGTGAGGATCGTTTCCATCGTTTCTGACCTTCCTTTTCTATCTTTTAAGTAAGGAGAAAGAGGGACGCTTCATCCCTCTTTCCTCTCTATCTACTTTGCTTGGCTAAGCCCGCTTCCCCATGGGTAGCTCTCTAGGTAAGGATCTGGCTTTACGGCCTCTCCGGAGTTCCAAAGCTCTTTAAACTGCCCGTCAGGCTGAATCTCTCCAATTCGAACGGTCTTCCATACATGCTGATTCGCGCCTTCAATCTTGATCGTTCCACCTGGTGCTTTGAATTCAATGCCTGGAGCCGCTTCCTTTACCTTATCTACTTCGAACGATCCCGCTTTGTTTACTGCAGCTGCCCAAAGATGGACGGCATTGTAAGCCGCTTCAATCGGATCGTCGGTTACACGGTCCTGACCGTATTTGGCTTTATACTTCTCTACGAACGCCTTGTTTTCAGGAGTATCTGTGGTTTGGAAATAGTTCCAAGCGGCTAAATGCCCTGCCAAAATATCTCCGCCAATCCCGCGAATCTCTTCCTCAGCGATACTAACAGACAATACCGCCATCTGGTCAGGCGTAATTCCTGCATCCTTCAACTGCTTGAAAAACGCGACATTACTATCCCCGTTCAAGGTATTAAAGACCACATTGGGCTTGGCGCTCTTAATCTTACTGATTAGCGTATTGTAATCCGTATGGCCTAGCGGCGTATATTCTTCTGCTAGCAGTTCTCCGCCTTCCGCATCCAGCTGGGCCTTGATGATTTTATTAGCGGTTCTTGGGAATACATAGTCCGACCCAATTAAGAAAAACTTCTTTCCTTTATTTTCAAGCAACCAAGTTACAGCAGGTACAATTTGCTGATTGGTGGTCGCCCCGGTATAAAAGATATTAGGGGATGATTCCATTCCTTCGTACTGAACCGGGTACCACAGCAATCCATTTTGTTGTTCCACAACGGGCAGCATGGCTTTCCGGCTTGCTGAAGTCCATCCGCCAAAGATGGTTGCTACCTGATCTTTTTGTAACAGCTTTTTGGCCTTCTCAGCGAATGTTGGCCAATCCGATGCTCCATCTTCGATAATCGGCTCAATTTTCTTGCCCAACACGCCGCCGGCCTGATTGATTTCCTCAATCGCCATTAACTCAGCATCCTTCAAGGAAACCTCACTGATCGACATCGTTCCGCTTAGAGAGTGAAGAATACCAACTTTTACTGTATCAGCGGGTGCCGCTGGCTCTGAGCTTCCTGCATTAGATGCAGGCTCCTGCCCTCCGCAAGCGGTCAGCAAAAGAGAAATGGTCAGCATAGAAAGTGCAATTCGGTTTTTGACTACCTTTAACAATGTATAAGCCCCCTTTATTTTTGTTGGAATTCATCCGTTCTGGAAAATAATCTCCCAACTCCCCCTTCCACCTTTATGCAGTTATGTAATATTCACTGACATTTTTTAATTATAGTCACTCTCTGCAAATTCAGTTAAATTATGTCACATAATCTTACATCGATTTTTAAAAAAAAAAAAAACACGACTTCAAAGGCAATAAACCTTTAAAGTCGTTTTGATTAAACTTGACGTCGGAACTTTTCTAAAAAGCGTTGCGGGTATTCCGATGGCAGCTTGCTCGTCTCATGGAGCTCGTTCCAGTGTTCCTGACTCAGTCTCCATCCCACGCTGCCCATATTTTCTTCGAGTTGTTCCATGGTGGAAGCCCCAAAGATCGGAGAAGTAACGCCTTCTCGCTCCAGTAGCCAGTTCAACGCGACTTGGGCCGGCGTTTTTTGATTGGCAGCCGCGATCGACTTGACTTTGTCCAAGATCTCAAAATTCTTCCTTAGCGCTTTATTTTCCCAATCGTACTCTCCAGTAAAGCCCATGGAAAAACGCCCAAAGGAGGGAGTATCCCCTGGTTCATACTTGCCGGTCAAAAAACCGCCGCCAAGCGGGGCCCAAGGCAAAATGCCGACTTCTTCTTCTAAACACAAAGGAATGACTTCCCTGTCCATCTCGCGATTGACAAGGCTGTACTGTGGCTGGATCGAAATAAAGCGGACGAAGTTACGGAAATCGCTGATGCCAAGAGCCTTCATCATCTGCCAAGCCAAAAAGTTGGAGCAGCCGATGTATCTGACTTTTCCGGAGGACACAAGATCATCAAGCGTTCTTAACGTCTCTTCGATCGGCGTAATATGATCCCATACATGCAATTGATAAAGATCAATATAGTCCGTCTTCAGTCTGCGAAGGCTGGCCTCGACTCCTTCCATGATCCGTCTGCGTGAATATCCGACATCATTCGGATGCGGTCCGACCTTCATTCGTACCTTGGTCGCCAACACCACTTCCGATCTTCTGTTTTGGATCGCCTCTCCCACGATCTCCTCCGCCACCCCTCGGTTATACACATCCGCGGTGTCAATGAAATTCCCACCTTGCCCTAGAAAAGAATCCACCATCTTTAGAGACTCTTCCCTATCCGCTTCTCTTCCAAAGGTCATCGTCCCTAAGCAAAGCTCGGAAACAACGAGACCGCTTCTTCCTAATTTCCGGTATTCCATGTTGACCTCCTAATTATATGTACGTTTATGGCAGATCCATCAACATAAAGGATGCGCCTGCTTGTGACCGGATGCTAAGCTCCGTCACATCTGTGATTCTGGCTGCGTCACGATCATTCATCTTATACTCTCCGTTGAGCTCCAACTGGCCATGGGTCACAAAGACATAAATTTTTCTGCCTTCTTCTTGATGAAAGGTTATAGTGTGCCCTTCTTCTAGTGAAGCCATAAAGATGGTTAAATCCTGGTGAATATAGGTAATCTCTTCGGACTTGATCCGGCTGGACACCACCGGGAGCAGCTGATTTTTCGTTGCTTCACCATTATAGGCTTTTTGTTCGTAGGATGGCTTGAGCCCTTTTTCCCATGGCAAAAACCAGAGTTGCAGCGTATTGGCTACCTCATCAGGAGATGTGTTGATCTCCGAATGCAGGATTCCTGTCCCTGCCGTCATCCGTTGTACTTCACCCGGTTTAAGCACCTCTTCTCCGCCGGTGTTATCCTTATGCTGCAATTGACCTTTCAAGACAAAGGTCACAATTTCCATGTCACGGTGCGGATGGGTGCCAAAGCCTTCCCCTGGCTGAATGAAATCATCATTAAAAACACGCAAGGGACCAAAGCTCATATTCGTGGGATCATGATAATCGGCAAAAGAAAAGCTGAAATTGCACTGCAGCCAGCCATGATTGGCAGAATACCTCGAAGCAGCAGGGTATAGTTTAATCATACTCTTTCCCCCTTTTCAGATAACTAACTTTATGTAAGTATCTTAATGTGCTATACTAAGCGTTGTCAAGTTCCTTGAAGAATAGGAGGGGCACCATGCATCATATGTATATCCGTCATACCGTAGGTGGAAGGCTGTTCCTAGATACGAAGTTGCACCAAACCCGCTACGAAATCGTAGAAAAAGACGGTTGCTGGCAATTTCACATTCATCTATCCGATGAAAACCTTGCCAACGATATTCTGAAGCATCGTGATGAATTGAACATCTTTGAAGTCACGGAAGGACAGACCCATCAAAAGACTTGGTATT
>JBEQAI010000323.1:0-4521 GCA_041640415.1 Ammoniphilus sp.
AATCCTTTGTATTGCGGTTCTTCTTGTTCAAGCTTTTTTACACGCGGTTCCAAGGAGTTAATCACCGATTGAGTTTGCTGAGCGGCTTGGGTGTACATTTGCTTAGCCTGCTTATCTTGCGTTTGTAGGGCAAATGTTTCCAAGTTCGCCTGAGCACCTTTTAGTCCAGCAAGAGTTTGCTTTACAGAAGAAGCTACTGTCATTCGTGATCTCCTCCTCAGGGATGATTGAAGAACCATTAACTATGGTTTCCCTGCTGGGCTAAAAAAGTCTGGAAATTTATGTTAAGCGGTGTCTTCGTCAGCCGGCTTCTTATCCATGTTTTCACTGAATTTATTGAGTTCATCTAGAAAGTCTAACGAGCCAGACGCACCGCCTAGGCCCGCTAAGCCGCCGAGACCACCTGCTCCACCTAGTCCTTTGAGTAACCCTGGTCCAAATAAAGCAAAGAGCTTAAATAGGGGAACCAATCCACCCAGCGCTCCTCCAATGCCGCCAAGCCCTCCAAGCGCTGGTCCTGCTGCTCCTAAGCCTGGGAACCCTACTTGCTTGATTTTTTTGGGATCAATACGGTTAGCTTTGATGACTGCTTTGTCCCCCTTGACCCCCTCAATACTTACAAGAAAAGGTTGCCCCTTTTTAGACATATAGACCATTGGCTTGCCTTTAAGCTGCTTTGCCACAGCTCTCATTTTCTTGATGCTTTTCTTCTTGGACATGATATCATCACCTCTTTCCTTTACTTCATAGTATGGAAAAGGTGGACAACAGGTAACGGCGTTCGTCTTGAATTGTACAACTCCATGCAAAAAGGGCTGAATCATCAGCCCCTTTTTCTTTAGCAGATAAGAATTTATAAAATTATCTAGAATTCCTTATCTGCATAAGTGCAACTAGGCTGCCGCCTGCGCCTTTTAAGGCTTGGCGCCAGCCAAGTTTTCTTTACCGTGCATTAGGGAATATTCTGCGTACCATCTCATTGAACTCATTAAAGATTCCCGCTACGGGTCTTCCTTGCTGAAGATGGGTGGAATAGTCTCTCATGCGGTTTACAAAGTCAGGATTCGTGGACACAAATACATTTTGAATGGTGGGATCGGTCATTTTTACCTGATTCGCAATGCGGCTTTCGATTTCTCTTGTTAAGGCTCCGGTTGCATTGTTCGTGAGGGTTGCAGCCACATAAGCATTTCGGTTGGTCACAATCACGTTGGCCGCGCGGACTTCTGCCATGTTCGTAATCTGGTTAGCCGCGGCACTCGCCACGGTCATTTGATTCGTTTGTACACCAGGCTGCTGTTGGGTACGCGCCCCCATTCCACAGCCAGCCAAAGATGCAGATGCTAAGGCCACAAGAATGGTCAATTTTAGCGCAAAAAGCTTTTTCATAGGGAAACTACCGCCTT
Organism: Ammoniphilus sp.; assembly: GCA_041640415.1. Taxonomy (GTDB): domain Bacteria; phylum Bacillota; class Bacilli; order Aneurinibacillales; family RAOX-1; genus YIM-78166. The sequence continues at coordinate 1,407 of JBEQAI010000323.1, forward strand.
TCTTAGGATGTAAAGTGTAGTCGGTATTTTCCCCCTATCTCTCCATTTCATACATTTATTTGGGACTAAGAGAATAAGCTGTAAGGAATCTAAAGGAATGGAGAGATGACCGTGAAAACTGCGGAGTTTCAGCAGGCAGCCCTGTTCGAGCATCGCTTTTGGCTGCAGATTTTAGGGGACCATGGTCGCCTGCTTCTTGATCAGTTATCTCCAAAAGAGCAGGAAGAGGTAAAAAAAGCCCATTATTTTATCCAAGTCTTTGATCAGCTCCTGCAACAAGGACGCCAAAATCCTGCCGGAGAGGATTTACATACCCTCACTTCTCAAGCCAAGACCTGTGCAGAGGAAATCAGAGCCTGGAAGCTCCATTTGATACGGCGGCACTTAACCGAAAAGCTGGCGATTGGTTTTCCTCCATCCTTCTTAAACCACATGGTCAATGAAGTGGAGGAGTACCTTCGGATTCTAGAGTTTTTGGTGAAAGGAACTGTCCCCCCCTTGATGCACCCCATTCACCATCACTTAGTCTGGCTGTTGGACGCAGCCGGCCATGCAGCAGGGATTGCCGGTGACCTCGACGCCGTAGAAAAAAAGCTGAAAAAGAAAAGTGAACATTTTTCCAAAATGTTTGAGGATCTTTATATTAAGGCGGTGGAAGTAGCCGGATTTATGCGAACGAGTTTAAAGCAGTTTCCTGCCCTTACCCGCTTTAACCATGAAGTAGAAGTAGAAATTCTCCTCTTTAAGCAATTCCTAAGGGAGCTAGAGGGACTTGAGCTTGAGGATCAAGTTCTCAGCGCCCTTGCCCCCCTCATAATGGATCACATGGCTCGTGAAGAATGCTATTACCTAACCAAGCTTGCTCAGGTTCATGCGGCGAAGCCGCCGCAATGTGACCCCACCAAGCCCAGAACAGAAAAATAGAGGGTGCTCAGGCACCCTCTTTATCATGCGATCTACAAAAAAAAGGGATAATTCCCTTTATTTCAATGAAAACTAAAAAAAATAACAGATGAGGTGTGTGTTGATGAAAACCAAGAACAAGTGGATTGTGGGTTCTTCCTTAGCTCTCTTCGCGGGACAAGTGGTCGGCACCTGGCTACTGAATCGAAAGCCGCAGATCCAAGAGAATACGGAAACAACCTTTAATCTGAATAAGGATTTTCCGACCATCCATCCCTCCTCTTACATCCACCCCCAAGCCTCTGTCATTGGACAAGTTCACGTAGGCGAGCGAGTCTTTGTTGGACCTTTTGCTTCGATACGCAGCGATGAAGGGCTCAAGATTCACATAGGCAATCATTCCAATGTGCAGGACGGTGTTATTCTTCATGGACTTAAAAATTTTGATCATGGGGGAAATATTACAGAAAATACGGTGTTCGTGGAGGACGAGCCCTATTCCATCCATATTGGAGAACGAGTCACGCTGGCTCATCAATCACAGGTACATGGTCCATCCCGAATCGAATCTGACGTTTTTGTGATGATGCAGGCACTCGTTTTCAACAGCTATATTCAAGAAGGAGCCGTACTGGAGCCAGGTTGCCGTGTGATCGGCGTGACCATCCCTCATAGCCGCTATGTCTCGGCAGGACGCATAATCACCCAACAAGAAGAGGCCAACCGATTGCCGGAAATTACACCCGAGTACAAGTACTATCAGTTCAATCAGATGGTGACAGACGTGAACCAAGAGCTCGTAACGGGCTATAGGAGGCAGCAGTAAATGGAGCTAGCCAAAGATTTACTTCTGGTGATCGGGCGAATTCTAACGATCCTTCCTCTTCTGTTGGTGATCACGCTCGTGATGGGAAAACGTTCTATCGGTGAACTTCCCATCTTTGACTTCCTTGTGATCATCACACTCGGTGCTGTTGTGGGTGCCGACATTGCCGACCCTACAATCAGTCACATCCATACGGTCGTTGCCATTATTGCCATTGCCCTGTTACAAAAATTTGTGGCCAGGCTGGTTCTGAAGCGAAGAAAAATCGGCCGGCTAATCACTTTCGAGCCCACGATCGTGGTCAAAGACGGACAATTTCTAAGACAAAACATCAAGGACATCCGGTACTCCATTGATAATATTCTGCAGATGCTGCGGGAACGTGACATTTTTGATATTCGAGATGTTCATCTTGGCATCATAGAAGCCAACGGCAAGCTTACCGTTCATAAGCAGCCTCATAAGGATATCGTTACCGCCGAAGACATGGGAATCAAAAAGGCTAAAGGCAACATGACCTATCCCGTCATTATAGAAGGAAGGCTTTACTCGGATGTGTTGCAAGCGCTAAGCCTGTCTGAGCAATGGTTCAAGGATGAATTAAAGCGACGTGGGATTAAAGATCTGGACCGTGTATTTTTCGCCTCGGTAAGTGAGAAAAAAGAAATTCACGTGTCCTTAGCTAAGGATTTTCCCCCTGGTCCACCCGTTCATCATTAGATTTTTTATCCCTGAATCGAAAAGAAAAAGAATGGAATGGGAACCATTGAAGAAAAATAAGGGAAAGCTCCAGGAAACAATTTATGCTTCAGGAGGAAACCATGAAAAAGTATCTACTGCTATTTTTTACGATTGCTCTAGGCTTCTTTTGTATAAGCATGGCTCTGTCATCTGTTCAAACAGAGGAGACGGCTGCTCAAGGGGTGGTCAAGCGGGGGGCCGTAGGTGGACCCGTATGGGAAATCCAAGGCCGACTGCAGCACCTTGGCTACTATAAGGGAAAAATTGATGGAAAGTTCGGCTGGAAAACCTACTGGTCCGTTCGAAATTTCCAGCATCGCTTCGGCATGAAGGTTGATGGGACCGTTGGCCCCAAAACAAGACAAAAGCTATGGCAAGCCACAAAGAATTGGAAACCAGGCACAAGCAGTCCAGCCAGAGCACAGAGCAATCCAGGAGGCAAGATCACCAAACGAGGGGCCCAAGGCGGTGAAGTCTGGGAGATTCAAGGGAGACTTAAGCACCTTGGCTTCTATAAGGGCAATATCTCCGGAAAGTACGGTCCTGCTACTGAGAATGCCGTCCGCACCTTCCAACGCCAATTCGGCATGAAAGTAACGGGGGCCGTTGGGCCGGATACCCGCAGTCGATTATGGAGAGCGACGC